>DATHNL010000026.1:0-34454 GCA_035486035.1 Gemmatimonadaceae bacterium | reverse complement strand
ACGACGAATCAAAGAGCTGCCGCCGGGGCGCGTCGCGGCCGCGATCGCTGACGACCCACGGCTGATCGTGCCGATCGGCACCTGCGAGGCCCACGGACCCCACGTGCCGCTCGGTGTCGACACGATCATCGTCGAGCACCTGGCGGACGACCTGTCCGCGGAATTCGGCGTCCTACGGGCGCCGACGATCGAATACGGCGTGAACGCGGAGACGCGGCGTCCTTCACCGGGGAACGGCGCCGTGAGGAAGAAAACGCTGCATCTCCTGGTGAACGATCTGCTCGCGTCGTGGGAAGCGACCGGGGTCCGCGAGTTCATCCTGTTGACAGCGCATGGCTACGACGCGCACCAAGAGGCGCTCGCGACGGTCATCACGGCTGAGGCGCGCGTGCGCGTCGTCGATGTATTCGCGGTCCACGTGGCGGATCTCCTGACCGGTCAAGATGCCCCGTTGCACGGGGATGAGGTCGACACTTCGCTCTTGTTACACCTCGCGCCGGAGTTGGTGAACATGAAGGCGGCCGAAGACTATAGTCTGTCGGAGGATGAGCGCCGCCGCTATCGGCGAGTGCGTTCCCCCGCCGGCCGCCCGACGCTTGCCTCCGCCGAGAAAGGTCGCTTGTTGTACGAGCGTCTGCGCGAGCGGATCGCACAACGGATCTTCCGGGCTTGAAGGCGGCCTACGCGGCGGTCTTCCTGGCCGTGTCTGCCGGTGCACAGCCAGCCACCCCCGGTTCCATAGTCGACCAGGGGAGCTTCACGATTACGGTCGAGGGGTCGGCGGCCGAGGCAGGCCGCGAGACGTTCGCGATCCGCCACGCACCCGGCGGGTATCAAGCGTCGGGTACCGTGCTGTTCGCGGACCGCCGGCTGTCGCCGGCCCTCGCGACCGACCTCACTGGCGCCCCACTCAGTTATGCGCTCGATCTGCGAGCTGGCCCAGGACACGTCGAGCAGGTCAGTGTCGTCCGCGATCGGGGATTTCTGATGTTGCGCGCGCGGTGGCCGGATCACGAGTCCGCGCGCGAGTTGCCGTTGGCGGGCACCCTGCTGGCAGATGACGATATTGTGCATCAGTACTACTTTTTGATGCTCGGCCGCCGGGAGGGGGTCGTGTCAGTCGTCGTGCCGCAACGCCGGACCGTGTTGCCGATGCGCATCGAGCGCCTCGGGCCGGACTCGGTCCGGATCGGAGGCCGGGAGCTGACGGCCATAAAGATACGGGTGACGGGCGACGGTGAGCGCCTCGTCTGGACCGATTCGGCTGGACGTGTCTTGCAACTCGCAAGGCCTGAGCGGCATCTAATGGCCGTGCGGGACAGCCCCCCTTGAAACTCCCCTTTCGGCCGCTACGTACGGTCAGCAACCAATAACTCGGTGTCCATGATTCGTTTCTGCATCGTTATGGGGGCCTTGACGCTCGCGGGCCAGGTCAGCGCGCAAGGTCCAGACTCGGCGGGGCCGGTGCTGACGTTGTCCGACGCACAACAGATCGCCAAGCACAACAACCCCGTTTATCTCCAGAGCGTCGTCGCCCGGCGTTCGGCTAGCGCGAATCTGCGGGCAGCCTACGGCCAGTTTCTGCCACAAGCGGGCGCGAACTTTTTCGCCCAGTACTCGCAGTCGGGCACACAGTTCTCGAGCGGAGCAGCGCTCGGCGCGAGCTCGAACTACGAGCAGTCGCAGTGGCAGCTCAACCTGTCGTATACGCTGAGCGCGAACGTCCTGATCTCTCCGGCATTCAATCGCGCGAACCGCGACGCGGCGGAGGCTGACATTGGCAGCGCCGCGGCGACGTTACGGAACAACGTCGCCGCCTCGTATATCGCGGTGGTTACCGCGGTCGCGCAGGCCAACCTGCAGGACACTCTCGTCTCGGACGATTCGGCCCAGCTGCTGCTGGCCCAAGCGCGGGTTGCCGCGGGCGCGGCGACTCCGCTCGACGTACAGCGCGCCGAGGTGACGCTCGGCCAGCAAAAAGTGTCAGCCGTGCAGGCCCACAATCAGGTCGACGTCACGAAGTTGCAGCTCTTTCAGACGCTCGGTGTGACCCAGCCCAAAGGCGTGCAAGTGCGTGACACGTTCCAGGTGGCACCGGTCCAGTACACGCTGGACAGCTTGCAAGCGATCGCCCGCCAATCGAACCCGCAGCTGGTGGCGCTCCTCGCGCGCGAGCATGCGGCCGACGTCGACGTGACTCGTCAGCGCGGCCTGTATACGCCGACATTGCAAATCAATACCGGTCTCAGCGGCTACACATTCTCGTACACAAACTCCAACGCCGCCGTTGTATCCGCCGCGTCGAACCAACAGATCGGTTACGAGCTGTGCATCGCGGCCGGAGGAACTGCGGCGACATGCGGGTCGCCCAACCTCACGCCGGGCGAGATCCAGACGCTGAAGAATCAGAACAACGGATTCCCGTTCGGCTTCATCAACAACCCGCGTCAGATCACGGCCACGCTGTCCCTGCCGATATTCGACGGGTTCGTACGCGAACAGAAGATCGAGCAGGCGGCGGCCAACCGTTCGGACGCGCAGTACAACCGGCGAGCCCAGGAGTTGGCGCTGACCGCCAACGTCACGAGCGCGTATCTGAGCCTGACGACCGCGCAGAAGACGGCCGCGCTGCAGCAAGAGAACGCCGCAAAGGCGCGCGAGGAGCTCGCACTCGCCGAAGCCCGGTACCAAGTCGGAGCGGCCTCGTCATTAGATGTGACAGACGCAGTGGCCTCGTTCGAGCGGGCCGAGACTGACCGCATTAACGCTGTGTATTCTTATCAAACCGCGTTCGCCGCGCTCGAAGCCGCGGTCGGCCGCCCCCTCCGCTGATAACTATGAGCTCTCCTGCCAAGTGGACCATTGGAACCATCGTGATCGTCGCCCTGATCGCTGGGGTCACGGTCGCCGCGACCAAGGGCAAGAAATCGACCGAGGTGCGCATCGAGCCGGTCGCGTACCGTGATCTGGTCGCCTCGGTGACGGCCAGCGGACAGGTGGTGCCGCATACCAAAGTCGACGTCAGCACGGATATCTCCGGCCGCATCATTAGCCTGCCCGTCAAAGAAGGCGACATGGTGAAGAAAGGGCAGCTGCTGCTACAGATCGATCCGGCCCTGTATCAGGCGCAGCTCGAGCACGACAAGGCGGCGCTCGCGGGCGCGAGGGCGGCAGCGGTCCAGTCGAATGCCAGTCTCTCGCAGGCGCAGCACAACTACGACCGGTCGGCCGAGATCAAGGCGAAGAATCCGGCGCTGATTTCCGTCGAGCAGCTCGAGCAGCTCAAGACCGCGCTCGACGTGGCCAAGGCGACCAAAGAGGCGGCCGATTTTCAGGTCGAGCAAGCGCAGGCGAGCCTGCAGAACTCGCAGAGCGCTTTGGACAAGACGACAGTCCTGGCGCCGATGACCGGCAAGGTCACCCGTCTCGACGTCGAAAACGGCGAGACGGCGATCCAGGGCACGTTGAACAAGGACGCCGCGACCCTCCTCACGATCAGCGACATGAACTACCTGGAGACACGCGTCAAAGTCGACGAGACCGACGTCTCGCATATTCAGGTTGGCGACTCGGCGCAGATCCAGCTCGACGCGTTCCCGGATACGACCTTCATCGGCCGCGTGACGAAGATCGCCAACAGCTCGGTCAAGGCCGCTGGAACGGCCAACACGACTTCGACCGATCAGGCGGTGGACTATGAGGTCACGATCAAGTTGCTCAACCCGCCAGTCGACACGCGCCCCGATTTTTCGGCGACCGCGAAGGTGGTGACCGACACGCGCAACCACGTCCTGTCGATCCCGATCATTGCGCTCACGGTGCGTGAGAACGAGGCGCTGCCAAGCAACGACTCGGCGGTCACGATCGGCCGTGCGCAACCGACGAAGCAAGTCGGCAAGCGCGACGAAGAGGGCGTGTTCGTCGTCGGCAATGATAACAAAGTCACGTTCCGGCCGGTGAAGGTCGGGATCGCGGGCGACAAGTACTTCGAAGTCGTGAACGGCCTGCAAGCGAACGAGCGCATCGTCGGCGGCACGTATCAGGCGATCCGCGAGCTCAAGGATGGCGCGCTCGTCCACGAGCCGAAGCCGGACAAGAAGAAAACCGACCAGAAGCCCGTGACGCAAACCGCGCAGGCCAAACCGTGACGATGTCCTCGATGACGATCACCGCCGAGCGTCGGGCGGTCATCGCGCAGGCCGGTCAGGAGCCACCGACCGACTGGGTCATCGTCACCCGCGGACTCAAGCGCCACTATGACATGGGGGGCGAGATCGTTCGTGCCTTGCGTGGCGTCGACGTGGGGATTCATCGCAACGAGTACGTCGCGATCATGGGACCATCCGGGTCAGGCAAGTCGACCCTGATGAACCTCATCGGCTGCTTGGACACGCCCAGCCAGGGCGAGTACTGGTTGAATGGTACGCTGGTCTCGGAGATGTCAGACGACCAGCTCGCCCGCGTGAGAAATCGCGAGATCGGGTTCGTGTTTCAGACGTTCAACCTGCTGCCACGAGCCACGGCGCTGCACAACGTCGAGCTGCCGCTCGTCTACGCTGGCGTACCGTCCGGGGAGCGAAAAAAGCGGGCCACCGAGGCGCTCGAACGGGTGCAGCTCGGTGATCGCATCCTGCATAGACCCAATGAGTTATCCGGTGGACAACGGCAGCGCGTGGCCATCGCCCGCGCCCTCGTGAACAAGCCGTCGATTCTGCTCGCGGACGAACCGACCGGCAACTTGGACTCGGCGACGTCAGCAGAGATTATGAAAGTGTTCGAGGAGCTCGCGAACCAAGGCCAGACGGTCATCATGGTCACCCACGAACCCGACATCGCCGCGCACGCGAGACGCGTGATCGTATTGCGAGACGGCCTGATCGAGACTGACGATCGTCGGCAATGAAATTCGTCGACGCCTTTTGGTTGGCCCTGAGTCAAATCCGGGTGCAGAAGCTCAAGAGCTTCTTCACCATTATCGGGGTCACGATCGGCGTGATGTTCCTGATCGCGATCATCTCTGTTGTCGAAGGGATGAATCACTACATGGAACACGACTTCATCGGCAAGCTGGTCGCCATCAACTCGTTCGAGCTTCGGCATCACCCCTATTTCGCCGCGGGTGACGTGACGCCGGCTCAGTGGACCGAGTGGAACCATCGGCCCCGGGTCAAGGAGGACGACCTCCATCCGGTCGTCGATGCCCTGCCGCCGGGGACGAGTTGGTACATGATGAGCGAGGACAATCTCGAGATCCAGTCGCAGTACGCCCGGCCGAAGACAGCGTTTGTGGATGCCGTCACCGGTCAGTACTTCACGATCAAGCAGATGGGGATCACCGAAGGCCGGCCGTTCACGGACCAGGAGCTCGAGACGGGCGCCCTGGTCGTCGTGGTCGGCCAGGACGTGAAGAAGCACTTCTTCCCGACTGTCAGTCCGGTCGGACACTGGATCAAGATGGGCGGTATCCCCTACACCGTCGTCGGCGTGGCCGAGGCTCAGGGGAGCACGTTCGGGTTCTCGCTGGACAAATTCGTCATTGCCCCATATCGCTCGCCGGTACACCGGCTATTGAACCGCGACCGCGGGGTCGTCGACGGCATCATCGTCCAGGCCGCGAATCAGACCATCTTGACCGACGCAATGGAGCGCGTGCGACAAGTGATGCGCGTGCGGCGCCACCTGCACCCGGGTCAACCCGACAACTTCTCGCTGACCACGCCGGAGTCGTCGCTCAGCTTCTGGCAGAAGATCAAGGTCATCCTCAGGCTGGCGGCCGTGCTCCTGCCGTCCATCGGATTGGTGGTCGGCGGCATCGTGATCATGAATATCATGCTGGTCGCGGTCGCCGAGCGCACCCGCGAGATCGGCGTGCGCAAATCGCTCGGCGCGCGCCGCCGTGACATCGCGGCGCAGTTCTTGATCGAGTCATCGACCTTGAGTCTGATCGGCGCGATCCTTGGCATCGGCCTGGGGGCGGTCCTCGCCTTTGCGGTGACGAAGTTTTCGCCACTCCCGGTGAACATCGTGCCCTGGTCGATCGCCCTCGCGGTCACGCTCGGCGGAGGCGTCGGCATCGTCGCCGGTGTCTATCCCGCCACCCGCGCGGCACGCCTCGATCCGATCGCCGCGCTGCGGCAGGAGTGACGGTGGCCGTCTCAGCGCGCATCTCGGCACTGCTCGAAGGCGTCACCATCGCGCTCGACGCGATTCGAGCGAACAAGGTGCGAGCGGCGCTCACGATTCTCGGCATCGCGGTCGGCGTCTTCTCGGTGACGGCCATGGCGGCGATGATCCACGGCATCAACGAGTCCGTGGCGAAAGACATCGAGTCGGCGGGGGCGACCACCTTCTTCATCACCCGCTGGCCGGTCGGGTTCAACTCCTGCGATGGCACGGACGAGATGTGTCCGTGGCGGCACAATCCGGGCACGTCGTTCGCCGAGATGACGGCCATGGGACGCCTGTCATCGGTCCAGGGCGTCATGGGCGAGCTCGATTTCAATGGCGTGTTCAAGTACGGCGATCGCGCGTTGCCATCGGCTCAGCTCACCGGCTATACGCCCGGCTGGGAGCAGATGACCGGCGGCGACATCAACCCGGGTCGCTCATTCACCATCGAGGAGAACGCGAGCGGCGCGCGCGTCGTGCTGCTCAATGACATCGCGGTCTCGCATCTCTTCGCGGACAGCGTCAACCCCGTCGGCAAATCCGTCACCATCGACGGTGCGCCATTCGAGGTCATTGGCTGGTATCACTACCACCCGAGCTTCTTCACGGGTGGTGAGCACGCGATGGGCATCATCCCCGTGCAGACCCTGATCCGACATTACAAGGTGTGGGTGCCTGACATGTGGGTGTCGGTCAAACCCGTCGACGGCGTGCCGCGCGATCAGGCGATCGACGACATCATCGCGTACCTCCGCGGCGCGCGGGGCCTCCGGCCGGAGCGCAAGAATAACTTCGAGATCGTCACGCAAGACCGGCTGTTCCAGGTCTACAACAACTTCTTCGGCGTTATGGAGAAGGTTACACTGGTCCTGTCGGGGGTTGGATTGCTTGTCGGTGGCGTCGGCGTCATC
This sequence comes from Gemmatimonadaceae bacterium, assembly GCA_035486035.1. GTDB lineage: Bacteria > Gemmatimonadota > Gemmatimonadetes > Gemmatimonadales > Gemmatimonadaceae > DASRDS01. Next base: position 27,375 of record DATHNL010000026.1, on the reverse strand, counting down.
GCCATCATGATGATCAGTGTCACCGAGCGCACGCGAGAGATCGGCGTGCGCAAGGCGCTTGGCGCGACCCGGCTGATCATTCTGTGGCAGTTTTTGATCGAGGCCATCACGCTCACCAGTATCGGCGTCGGGTTTGGCTTCGCGTTTGGCTGGGGCGCTGCGGCGTTCACGAAGTGGAAATGGCCGGCCATTCCCGCCTCGGTGCCGCCGCTCGCGATCCTCATTGCGATCGTGGCGAGCATCATCACCGGTATTGCGTTCGGCGTGCTGCCGGCCGTCAGGGCCTCACGGCTGGACCCCGTTACGGCCCTCCGGTACGAATAGCTGGGTGGGCGTGTGGACCCACGTGAGGCACACCACGGCCTCCGCTGGGATAGCCTGGACTTCGAGGCGTCCACGACGAACGGCGTAGAGCGACGAGGGATCGACGAGCCGGGCTTGTACCGTATAGCGGCCGGCTGGCCACCAGAGCCACTGTTTGAGGGTGCCGGTGCGAGACACGCACGAGTCCGGCGGGCCGTATCGTTGGGTCAGGACGTCCTCGAGCGCCGTCGTGGCGTCAGCCAGGCGGTCGAGCGATACCATGGCCTCCCATCCGGCGGCAAGGACATGCCCGTCTTTGTCCCGGTCTACGAGCCACGTCGTATCACCACTCTGCCGAAGACAACTCTGGACCTTCGGGCCGGATGTCTCGTAGAGCAGCATCGATTGGCACACATACGACGCGCTGGGCGCCATGTACCGGGAGGGTTCGTTATCCGCCGGCGCGGCGATCGTGACCGGATGTGGGCGATGCGATACGCATGCGGTGAGAAGGACGAGCGGCAGGCACCGTTTCACCAAGGACATGATGAACGTTAAACTAGCAGGCGTGAGCATATCTCCTGCTGGCCGTGCCGTTGGCTCCGTGGTTGCTGGCCGGTATGTCATCGAGCAGGAGTTACGGCAAGATGGCGGGATGGCCACCGTCTACCACGCATGGGACGGACGTGAGACCCGGGCGGTGGCGATCAAGTTCTTGGAGGCACCGCGGGCCGATCCCGTGGCGATCACGCGGTTTGCCCGCGAGATCGTCACGCTCGCGCAGCTCCAGCACCCGCACATTCTCCCCTTATTCGATTCGGGACAGGACGCAGACGGCAGCTTGTACTTCGTGATGCCGTTCGTCTCGGGCGGGTCGCTCCGCTCCTGGATGGACCGCGACAAGCGTCTCTCGAGCGACGCGGTCGTGCGGGTGGCGCAACAACTCGCCTCAGCGCTGGCCTTTGCGCATGCGCGTGGCGTGATCCATCGCGACATCAAGCCGCAGAACGTGCTGATTCAGGATGGTGGCGACCGGGTGCTCCTGGCCGACTTCGGGATCGCCCACGGCGCCGGCGGCTCGCGGTTGACGACCACCGGCGTGATCCTCGGCACGCCCGGCTACATGAGCCCAGAGCAGGCCTACGGCGACCCGGTCGACGGCCGCAGCGACATTTATTCCCTCGGATGCGTCTTGTACGAGGCGCTCACGGGCGCGCCGCCCAACCGGGGCGCCGAGGGGGGCACGACGCGCTATTTTGGCCCCGCCGCGCCTATCCGGCCGCACCGGAAAGATGTGCCCGAACACCTCGAGGCCGCCGTACTCCGCGCGACGTTGCCGATGCCAAACGACCGATTCCAGACCGCCGACGAATTCGCGCGGGCGTTCGACACAGTCGCGACGAAGCGTCGGCGCAGATAGATTCTGCGCATGCTCCGGTTGACGGCGCTTGGCGGTCTCACACTGCTGCAGGACGGCCAGCCGCACCAGGGGCCAGCCAGCCAGCGACGGCGGCTCGCGCTCCTCGCGCGCATTGCCACGACTGGCAAGCGCGGCGTCTCGCGTGACCTGCTCGTCGCCACGCTCTGGCCCGGCGGCGCGCCAGAACAGGCGCGTCATGCACTGGAACAAGCGTTGTCGGCCATCCGCCGCGCGTTGAACGTCGAGGCGCTGTTCGTCGGCACGGGCACCTTGCAGCTCAATCCGACGATCTTCAGCTGCGATGTCGCCGAGTTCGAGGAGGCCGTCTCGCAGCACGCGGCGTATCGGGCGGTCGCGCTCTATCAGGGTCCCTTCCTCGACGGGTTCTCGATCGATGGGGCGCCGGCATACGATCGGTGGATCGACGAGGAACGTGCGCGCCTCCAGCGCGAGTACGAGAAAGCCCTCGAGGTGCTGGCCGATGCGGCCGCCGACCGGAACGAGCACACGGTCGCCGTGCAATGGCGCCGCAAGCTGGCGTCGGTCGAGCCACTGAGCTCGCGCTTCGCCGTCGGGCTCATTGAGGCGATGATCGCCGCCGGTGACCAAGCGGGAGCCCTGCGGTCCGCCCTCGTCCACGAGGAACTGGTCCGACAGGAGCTCGACTCCGAGGCTGACGCCGAGGTTGCCGACTGGATCCAGCGGTTGCGGGCGGGACGTGTGGCGGTCCCCGTGAGGACCGAAAGGAAGATCGGCCAGCCCCCAGTGGCACCGTCGATCGCGCTGGCGGCATCGCTGCCTGAAGCCGTCACGGCGGACCAGTACAGAGACCGGGTGACACGGGTGCTGGGCGATCGGTATGCGATTGATCGGACCGTCGCCATCTCCACTGTTTTGGTCACTTTTGGGGCGAAAGACAGACGGAGATCTCGGCCGGTGCACATCCACGTCGTGGCACCTGGTTTCGCGGCGCTGGCGGACGGCGAGCGCATGGTCCACGTCTTCGAGCGGGTCACGACGCTCGAGGACCAGCACGTCATGCCGATTCTCGACTTCGGCGTCTCCGGCGATGTCGTGTACTACACGACCGACCCGGCCGATGGCCTGACGCTGAAAGACCGTCTCGCCCGCGAGCGCCCGCTCCCGATCGCGGACGCGGTCCGCATCGCCGACGACATGATGACGGCCCTCGCCCATGCGCACAGCCGGGGCGTTCGGCACGGCGATCTCCGGCCCAAGCATATCGTCCTCAAGGGCACGACTGCCGTCGTCACGTCCTGGGCGCTTACGGACGCGCTGCGGCCGAAGCCAGGCGCGGACGCCGGCTCGACGGTCGCGAGCTTTGGCGCGCCGGCCTATCTCAGCCCCGAGCAACTGTCCGGCGAGTCGCCGTCTGACGAGAGAAGCGATCTCTACAGCTTTGGCTGCATTGTATATGAGACGCTCGTCGGCGAGGCTCCGTTCCGCGCGGCGACCGCCCAGGGCGTGCTGTCGCGCAAGCTGAGCGAGCCGCCGCCGTCACCGAAGGCAATCCGCGCTGACGTCCCCGACGCGCTCGACGCGCTGGTCAAGCGCTGCCTCGCGCGTCATCCCGTGAACCGCATCCAGAGCGCCGCCGAAGGGCGGGCGATCACCGCGACGCTCCAAGTATGATCACCGTTCTCGCCGTCGCCGCGCACCGCGACGACGTCGAGCTCACGTGCGGCGGGACGTTGCTGCGCGCGGCCGCGGCGGGTCACGCGACCGGCATTCTCGATCTCACCGAAGGTGAGATGGGGACCCGCGGCTCCGCCGAGCTCCGCGCGCAAGAGGCCGCCCGGGCCGCCGAGGTCCTCGGCGTGAGCGTGCGAGAGAATCTCGGGCTTCCCGACGCGGGGATCGTGAATACACCGGAGACCCGTCGGCTGGTCGTTGTCGTTATTCGCCGCCTACGGCCTCGCATCGTCATCGCTCCGGCGCTCATGGGGCGCCATCCCGATCACCGGGAGACCGCGATGCTCGTGCGCGATGCGTGCTTCGTGGCGGGGCTTAAGAAGATCGATCCTGACACGCCTGCGCATCGGCCTCTCAAGGTCATTCACTGCGTCACGTATCGAGAGGACTTTTCAAAGCCCACGTTCGTCGTCGACATCAGCGATGTCTTCGAGAAGAAACTCGACGCGATCCGGTGTTATGGCTCGCAGTTCGAGGGCGTGACGCAAGCCGGCGAGGTGTATCCGAACGGCGAGCCCCTGTTCGACGTCGTGCGCCATCACGCGGCGCACTATGGCTCGATGATCCGCACGCGATACGGCGAGCCGTATTTTACCTATGAGACCATGCGCGTCGACGATATCGGGACACTCGGGGTCTCGACGTTCTAAGGCCGCACCCAGTCATGACAGACTGGGAATCGTCGCGTGGTGTTCGGCGGCAGCTGGAACGTCGCGACGGTCGTCGCTCGGAGACGCGTCGTATCGCTGACATCGAATAGCTCAGCGCTCACCGGGCCGAACTGCGGCACGAGCGGTGACGGGACCGCGAGGAGGTCACGCCGGATGCCGATGGTCCCGAGATACCGATCGATCGCGTCGCGGGCGTACTGAAACTCCGGCACGCTCGATCCGATCACCCACAGCCGCGGCGTGCCACGAAAGCGGTCCACTTGATCGAGGAACGGCCGGGTCTCCCGTTCATCGCAGATGCCCAGCACGTAACTCCCACTCGGCAGCCCGTACCGGGGCCCATAGTGATCGACGCCTTCGAAGGCGTTGGAAAAGACGTAGACGACGTCACCAGGTCGTCGCTGAGACTGCGCATACGCCAGGACGGGCTTGAACGCCTCGTAGAAATACGGCGGCGGGATGCGAACGAGCGTGAGCACCGGGATCACCGCGAACGGCGCGACGACCAGTGCGCCAAGGCCGCGATGCGCGCGCGCGGCGAGCGACCGACCCCATTCGACTGCCGCCGCGATCGCGATCACGAGCGCCGGCGCAAGAAACAACACGGTGCGATTCCAGAACGGATACTGTCGCGCGCACGCCGCGATGACCGTGACGATGACCGGGCCGAGCATCCAGAGCGCGACCTCTCGGCGTTGTCGCCACAGCACCACAAACCCGACGCCCGCCGCGGCGGCCAACAGCCCCGGCCAGGCGTACCACGAGAATCCACGACCCAGGAACTGGACGACGCGATCCCACAGCCAGAACGCATCGCTGAGACGCGGCGTCGCCGGGAAGAACCCGTTGCGGCTTGTCCAGAATCGATGCATAAACGCCAACGTCTCGGGTGGGACGCGGCGGATGGAGACGATCGTCGCCGCGAGCGACGCAATCGCCCAGACCGGGATGACCATGAGGGCCGGTCGCCGGGCGGCCGCGTCGTGTTCGACCAGGGCGAGCCAAGCGAATGCCAGACCCAGGCCCGCCAGTATGAACACTGTGGTCTGCGAAAACCACACGAGAACGAACCCGGTCAGCGCGGCGATCACGCACTGGCGGACGGTCGGCTCGCGCCGACGCAGATCGAGTGCGATCAGCGTCATGATGAGTGCCGCAGCGACGTCGAGCATGTATTGTTTGAGCTCCGCGCTGTATCGCACCATGGGGATCGCGATAGCGAACAGACCGACGGCAATCGGAACCGCCACTCCGTCCAGGGTCTCTTCCGCGAGGCGCCAACACAGGATCAGGGCAAGAATGCCCGCCAGAAAAGAGGGGAGGCGGAGGGCGAGGTCGCTGGGCCCGAACAGCAGCGCGCTCAGCTTGACCATCGCCATGTACCCGATCGGCGCGATCTGATCGTATGCGAGCGGCTTGAGCACCAAGTCGCTCAGCGAACGACTGAGGACATTGCGGGCAATCGACAGCTCATCGAACCAGAACGACTGGTCCGCCGCATACTGCCAGACCCGGAGCGCCACACCGACCACGAGGAGTCCCCGCGCCGCACCCTTTGGGGTCATGCATCACGTTACTGTCGCCGACTCACCCCGGGAAGAGCACGACCCCCCTCGGGTCGAACGCCACACAGAGCTCGTCGCCCACCGATGGCGGTTCGAGTGGATCGACCGCCATCTCGACCTGCGCGTCGCCTAGGGAGAGCACCGCCGTCGTGCCCCTCACGCGAGGGCGCAACGCGACGACGCGCGCGCGCCGGCCATCGGGCTGCAACCGTACCGCGGCCGGCGAAAAGACGGCCACCGTATCATCGGACATCCGCATCTCGTTCATGTGCCCGAGAAACCGCGCGACGGCCAGAGACGCCGGACGCGAGAGGAGTTCGGCGGGCGACGCGATCTGGGCGATACGCCGGTCGAGCAACACCGCGACGCGATCCGCGAGCGCGCTCATCTCGTCGAGATCGTGCGTGACGATCACCATCGCGCCATCCCAGTCGGTTTGCAGCCCGAGGATCGTCCGTCGCATATCCTCGCGCAGGGTCGGGTCGAGCGATGCCAGCGGCTCGTCGAGCAAGAGCACCGCGGGCCGCGCGACCACGGCGCGGGCGAGCGCGACGCGGTGGGCTTGGCCGCCGCTCAGCGTGCGCGGCATGCGGGGCGCGAAGCCGCTCATCTGCACGGACGCGAGGGCCGCGCGCACCCGGCTGTCGATCTCGGTCTCCGGTCGATGCCGGATGCGCAACGGGAACGCCACGTTTTCGTAGACCGTGAGATGCGGGAACAGCACGGGCGTCTGGTGGAGATAGATCGCCGCTCCACTGACGGCGATGGTGCCGTCGGTGACCGGTAACAGGCCGGCGAGCGCGCGGAGCAGCGACGTTTTCCCGGCGCCCGAGGCGCCGAGGACCACGAAGCGTTCGCCGGCGGCGACCTCGAACGTCACGTCGCGTAAGCCGGGCCCGGCACCGAAGGGCACGGCGAGTGCCTGCACCAGGAGCGCCGGCTCCATTACAGGGGCGCGACGCGCTCGCGGCGCGCGGCGAGGAGCGCCAGCATCGGCGGTATCGCGAGCAGGAGCGCCCCAGTCGCCGCGTATCGCGTGTCGCCTGCGCGCACGTAGTCGTAGACCGCGAGCGGCAGCGTGCGGACGACGCCGCCGCCGATCACGAGCGTCAGCGGCACCTGCGCCCATGACACGAGAAATCCCAACGCCAGCGCATCGCCGATTTGCCGCTTGACCATCGGGACCGTGATGTGTGTCCAGACTTGGAGCGGCCTCGCGCCGAGCGATCTGGCTTCGTCCTCGATACGAGGATCGAGCGCCGTGAACACGCCGGCGAAGTAGATCGCGAGGAAGCCCGTCGCGGGTACGACATGCGCCAGAATGACGCCGCCGATCGTCCCAGTCAGGCCGAGTGTGGCGAACGCATACTGAAGGCCGAGCCCGAGAGCGATCGGCGGTGCGGCCACTGGGAGAAAGGCCACGGCCGCGGCTACCCGCCGGCGCCAGCCACCGAGTCGCGCCATTGCGCGGCCGACTGGTAGAGCGAGAGCACACGCTATTGCGGCGGTCGCTAACGCGACCACGCCGCTCACTGTCGCCTCTATTGCGAGGCGGCTACTGATCACGTTTCGCCAGCTCTCGAGCGTCAGGCGACCAGGGAGCAACGCTGGAAAGAACCACTGGTCGCCGACCGACCACAGGCCGAGCAGCAGCAACGGCGCGACCGCCGAGAATGCCAAGGCGACTATGGCTAGTCGACGTCCCATCGCGCTCTCACCCACTCGAGGATCGTCACCGCCAGTGCGGCGAGCGTCAGGCCGAGCAACACGAGCACGTACGCGTCCGCCCGTCGCGCGGCGTCGATCGTGCGATACCGCTCGTATGTCAGCAGCGGGAGCGCCAGGGGACTACTCGGGGCCAGCAGATACGCCCCTTCGAAGCTCCCCGCGATGACGATGGCAACCGCGATCGCGGCCGGCGCGAGGCCACGCCACAGGATGGGCACGGTCACGCGCCACAGGACTGCGCTTGGTGTCGCGCCAAGCGTGCGCGCGACTTCTTCGAGGCGAGGGCCGCGGGTCGCGATGACGGACATCGCGACGACGCTCAGGAATGGCACCTCTTTCCATGCCATGGTGACCATGTACCCGATCCCGAAACGATCGAGGACCAATGCCGGCATCCCGGCAGCCGAGTGGATGATGCCGACCGCGTAGAGCGCTCGGGCAACGAGACCACTCTGGGCCAGCACGAGCAGCCCGAGGGTCGCGGCAACGATATGCGGCATGGGCAGCGGCACAGCCGCCAGCGCTCGCGCGACGCGGTCGCCCGCGCCGGTGCCGCGAAAGGTGATCGCCAACGCCGCGCTCACGACGGTCGCGGCCGCCGTGGCGACCGTGGCGGTCGCGAGGGACCAACCGATGCCACGCCAGGTAGACCCCGCGCCGAGAACGCGAGTCACGTGCTCGGTAGTGAATCCGTGCGCGTCGAGCCCGACGAGGCCGAGCGCGCCAAGGAGGGCGTACAGCGCACCGATCAGCACGGGCGCGGCAATCCACATCGCGACTCTCATCGCCGAATCCGCGCGCGCCAGTCGTCCTGCAGGCGTATGCTGTATTCGGGCGCAACTTCCGGCACGGCGAATCGGTGTGCGACCGTGTCGCCTTTCAGTACAGTGCCGTCGCCCCAGACTTCGGGTCTGGCCTTCTCGGTTTGGGCTTCCGGCGACAAAAGAAAGTTGGCGACGACCATTGCTCCGGCGGGATTCGGCGCGTTGAACGGGATCGCGACGTAATGCGAGTTGGCGATCGTTCCATCGCGCGGCACGTATGATCGTGAGGACGGCGGGAAAACACCCGATCGTATTTTCGTCACGACGTCATTTTGGTTGTTGGACATGGCGAAGTCCACCTCGCCGTTGGCGAACAACCGATCGAGCTGGGCGATGTCCTGCGGATATGTCACGCCATGACGCCAGAGGTTTGGCGTGACGTCCTGGAGCCACGCAAAGGTGCGATCGCGGGCTGACACGTAGCGCACCGAATCAAACCCGCCCTGGAACCGTCCCGCGCCCCCATTCAGCGCATACATGAGACACTTGAGAAACGTTAGGCCGGTGAATTGTTGGTCGTAGGTGAAACGACCGGGGTGTGCATGAATCCACAGGCGGAGCGCCTCGTAGGTCTCGCTCGGGTGCGGTGTGCGCGACGTGTCATAGACCAGGGCGAACTGAACGGTCCCCCAGGGCGACTCATACCCCTCGGGAAGCTGCTCAAAATCGCGCGCAACAATCGGGGATGCACTGTCGACGTTGGCAGCACCAGGGAGTCGGCCTGCCCATGGACCGTATAGCAACCCCTCGTGGCGCAGGTTGAAGAACGTCTCCCCGTTGATCCACACGAGGTCGACAGTACCGAACCTGCGATTGGCGTCGCGTTCGACGACGAGCGTATTGACGAGCTCCGCGCCCTGCCCTGGCACGGCGTTCAGGGTGATCCCGAATCGCTGTCGTAATCGGGGGGCGACCCAGTCGTCGACGTACCGATTGATCGACGGGTCGCCACGCCACATCGCCCACGTGACCGTCGCGCCGCGTCCCCGTGCGAGGACGGTGTCCCAGGGCGCCGTGGCCAGCGCGCGCCGATCGTCTGGGTGCCGACAGGCGACGAGCGCGACTAGAACGAGTAAGTAGCGCCGAATTGGACTGCCCGGCGAATGCCGGAGACTTGGGAGAGCGACGATTGCAGGATCAGCGTGCGCGGACCACCGCCGGGGACGTTGTTCACGAAACCAGAGATCAGCGTCTCGTTCCAGACGTTGAACACGTCGGCCCGGAGCGACACGCCCATCGGCAACTCGTATTGCACGCCAACGCTCTGATCAAATTCACTGGGCAGCCGTTGGCTGTCCCGCGGCGTACCCGGCATTCGCTGATAATTGTAGTCGAACGAGTTTGCGGTCAGCAGGAAGTTCTGGCTGCCGGTGTAATCCGTTCCGATTGGCGCGACGACGTTCTGCGGCGCTCCGGTCGTGAAATCAACGATAGTGGACAGCTTGAGACGCTCCAACACAGTGTATACGGTCCGCGCTTGGACGTGATGGCGTCGATCGTTGACGGCATCCGCCCACTCGTTGTGAAAATCGTTCGCGTATTCGGCCGCGAAGTTGATGTCTTCGGTGTTGTCGCGATCCCGTGAGAGCGTATAGCTGACGTCGGCCGTCCAGTTCGCCGCGAATTGATGTCGAACCGTCGCGATGACTGCCCAGTAGATACTCTGGCCGGCGAAATCGGTTGTCGTGTGAAAGCTGTAGGAACCGGGCAGAGCGCCATCCGGACGTTGCATCTCGGCCGGCGGACACGGGGGCAAGCACGGGGGTGCATTCAGATCCCAGATGCGCGGGAGATACTTGGTCCCAACAACCATCCCGTCGAGCGAAAACCCCCAGTCACCGAGGCGGTGCTGATAGCCGAGTGACGTCTGATAACTTTGCGGGTCCTTGGCACCGAAGTAGTACAACTCGCGAATCTCGCGAGCCGGCTCGGTAGCCATCGCGGCTTGGACCTGCGCCGGCGTCGGCCCGTGACCGAAGGCGACGTTGGAGAACGTGACGATGTTGTCGCCATTCCTCGCGAACTGCCGGGCATCGGTGTACGTCGTGAACGGGATGTGGCCGACGTATATGCCGGCACCTCCGCGTATCACGTCATTCGCCGTCGGATGCCAGTTAAACGACAGGCGCGGCTGGAAGTTGTCGAGTTGCGGACTCCCGCGACCCTTCGACGTCAGATCGTCGTAGTCCCAGCGCAGGCCGTAGTCTATCGTGAGGCGTGGAGACACCGACCACGCGTCCTCCGCAAACGCGCCGACGAGCACGTTCATCCCATGAATATCCTGCGGGTTGGCGTCGATCATGTAATACGGCGCTCGATCGTTCGCCGGGATGTCGGCGATCGACACCATGCCACCGTGCACCGTGATGCCGCTGTCTACGATCGTGTACGTGCCGGCGGGATTTGTGTTGTTCGCGGCGAGGGAGAACTGTTCCCGTTGGACCTCAGCGCCGAATTGCACCGCGTGGGCGCCGATAGTACGCCGCAATGTGTTCGCGAGTTGGATTTCGATTTCATTTTCGTCGAAGAGGAACCCTGCCGAGCCCACTGTTGCGAGCGTCGCCAGGGTGTCGGCGGCGCGCACAACATTCACTTGCGGCGTCGAGAATGGCGTTGCGCTCGGCGGATAGTAGTAGTGATACGTGGAGACCTCGGCCGCGGCCGTATTGGTCCACCCACCGAAATTGCTCTCGTGATGGAGCCCGGCGAGAAAACCAACCCGATTTTGGGTCTGGTCGGCCTCGCGCGTCACGACGCCCCCGCCCTGTCCGACCAGGCCGATGGAGCTGAACGCGAGGTCGAGTGTCGTTGTCTGGGTCGCACTCCATTGCTGGTCGAGGCGGCCGAACAACTTGAGCGTCGTCCGATGACTGTTGCCGGAGCCGGACCCGAAACGCGGGTCGCCAAATTCATAGGGAACCGCCGAGTCGGCGACGGCATAGTCCGCGGCGCCGAATACGTACGTGGCGCCAGGAACGAGCGGCCCGCCTCCGGAGGCAGCCCCCTGGAGCCGCCGAAATGCCGACGCCGGACGACCATCGACCAGGGCGGTGCCCGACCAGACATCCCCGCCACGGCGGGTCTCGAAGCCCACGACGCCGTTCGCGCTCTTGCCGATCGATGCACCATAGGTGCTCGCCGACACGTCGACCATCTGAACGGCGTCGAGCGGCAACAGAATCTTTGGGCCGCCAAGGTAGTTCTCGCTGTTGTCCATGCCGTCGATGCGATACGGCGTGTACAGCGAGTTCGCGCCGTCGACGTCGAGCTTTGGGGCGAAGTCGAAGAAGCCGACGCCACGGGTGACACCGGGAATCGCGAGGGCGACGTCGGCCGGGTCGCGGGCATCGGTAGGAATGTTGGCGAGGTCCGTCCGATCCACCGCACCGACGACCGCGGCATCGGCGACATCGAGCAATGGTCGGTTGGCGCTCGCCCGCACGGCGATGCTCGGCAGCGTGGGGAGTAGCCGGAGTGCGATGCGCACATGGCGTGTCGTCCCGGGGGCCAGGGGCGGGATCGCGACGGTGTCCGGCACGTAGTTGGGGGCTTCGACGATGAGTCGACCTGGCATGAGCGCCGGGACATCGAGGCGGAACGCACCGGCGGAATCGGCAATCGTGGAGACGCCGGTCGGCAAGAACCGGACGTTGGCGCCCCCAGGCCGCACCGTGCCTGAAATCGTTGCTACGGCACCGAGAAGTACGAGGATCATCTCGGCAGATGACGCGCGGCCCACACGAGACGCTGGGCCGCGGTGAAGGCTACGAGGACCGCCATGATCCGAAATAAGAGAACGATCTGCCCGGGGAGGGCCAGAAACAGCGTGTAGAACACGACTGTTTCAGCCCCGGCGATGAGGCCGGGGGGACTCTTGTCGGGTGTAGCCGAGAGGGCCATCCATGTCGCGGCGTTCACGTAGAAGCTCGCCAACAGCAGGACGGCGGCCAGCGGCGCGCGAGGGTCCGGCACGCTGAGGACAAGGCCCAACGGGATCGCGGCGTAGACCACGAAATCGAGCACGATATCGAGGTACGCGCCGAGAGCGCTCGCCGTCCCGGCGACGCGCGCGAGCGTCCCATCGAAGCCGTCGAGGAGACGGTTCGCCCACCAGAGACCAAGGGCGATGACGTACGCACCGCGCGCGGCGCTCAACGCGGCAGCCACGCCCACGAGGAAGGCCAGAATAGTGATAGTCGACGGCGAGACCCGCCGGCCGACCCGCCGCGCCATCGGCGCGAACAGCCGGTCTTTTCGCGCGCGCAAGAAGTGGTCGAACACCGGCTGAATTATATTGCAGAGTCATGCCTGATCTCATCTATCTCGACCATGCCGCGACGACGCCGGTGCGTCAGGACGTCCTCGATGCCATGCTCCCCTTCTTTGGCCCTCGATTTGGGAACCCATCGAGTGTCCATCGGTGGGGCCGCGAGGCCCGAGTGGCGCTCGACGAGGCTCGGGAGCGCGTCGCCCGATGTCTAGGCTCATATCCTGACGAGATCTCCTTCGTCTCCGGCGGGACGGAGGGCGACAATCTCGCGATTCTCGGCGCCTGGCGCGCCCGTGTCTCGCGGACTGCCATCGTCACGACGCCGATCGAGCACAAGGCAATTCTGGCCGCCGTGCACCAGGCGGCGCGCGAAGGTGCCACCGAGCGCTTTCTGGTGGTCGATCGCGATGGCGCGGTGAGTGGCGACGACTTCGCCGCGCAGATGCGAAGCGATGTCGCGCTCTGCTCCGTCATGTGGGTGAACAACGAAGTCGGCACGATGCAGCCGATCCCGGCGCTGGCCGAGAAGGCGCGCGAGCGCGATATCGTATTCCACACTGACGCGGTGCAGGCGTTCTGCACCGTCTCGATCGACGCCGCGAGCCAACCGTTCGACCTGCTCACGATCTCCGGGCACAAGATCGGCGCGCCCAAGGGCGTTGGCGCGCTGTACATTCGGCGCGGCACGGCGATCGAGCCGTTGCTGCATGGCGGGTCGCAGGATCGCGGCCGCCGGCCGGGCACGGAGAACGTGGCGTTCGCCGTGGGGTTCGCGCGCGCCGCCGAGCTGGTGGTCGCGGAGCGCGCGGCCGAGCGCGAGCGACTCGGCCGGTTGCGCGATCGGCTGGAGGCGATGCTCAAGGCGCGCATTCCGGACGCCGTCATCCACGCGCAGAAGGCCACGCGTGCACCGCACATCATCATGGTCTCCGTGCCAGGCACGGACAGCGAGTCGATGCTCATGGCACTCGATCTCGCCGGCGTAGCCGCCTCGGCCGGCTCGGCGTGTCAGAGCGGCAATACGGACCCATCGCACGTGTTGACGGCGCTGCGCTGTCCGCTCGATCTCGCGGGATCGGCCGTGCGGCTCAGTCTCGGCGCGTTGTCGACCGAGGCCAACATCGATCGCGTCGGCGAGATCTTTCCCGCGCTCGTCGAGAAGGCACGGCGCCTCTCGGCCGCAGGGCACTGATCGTGGACCGCGTTGTCGTCGCAATGTCTGGTGGCGTGGACTCCTCTGTTGCCGCGGCGCTGCTCGTCGAAGGCGGCTATGACGTCATCGGCGTCACGATGAAGCTTTTCTGTTATGGCGAGGAGACGCCCGACCGTCCGTGCTGCTCATTGGACTCGATCGACGATGCACGGCGCGTGTGTGCCCGTCTCGGCGTGCCGCACTACGTGTTGAACCTCGAGGACTCGTTTGGCCGCGATGTCGTGGCCGACTTTGTGTCCGAGTATGCCCGCGGCCGTACGCCCATCCCGTGCGTTCGGTGTAACACATTCACCAAGTTTCGCGATTTGCTGGCTAAGGCCGACGCGCTGGACGCGCAATGGATCGCCTCAGGCCACTACGCACGCGCGGAGGGGGGCGTTCTGCGTCGTGGCCTCGACCCACGGAAAGATCAGTCTTACTTCCTCTGGGGCCTGGATCCCGCCGTCGTGCGGCGACTGTTGCTGCCCGTAGGAGGACTGACTAAGACAGAGACACGCGCGAGGGCTCGGGATCTCGGCCTTGATGTCGTGGCCGAGAAAGTCGAGAGCCAGGACATCTGCTTTGTGCCCGATGGCGATCATACCAAGATCATTGCCAAGCGTCTCGGCGCCGACACGCCGTCGCTCGCGCGGGGACCCTTTGTGACGTCGGATGGGACCGTCGCGGGTTGGCACGAGGGCTACGCGAGATTCACGGTGGGGCAGAGGCGAGGTCTGCCGGGTGGATATGCCGAGCCAATGTATGTCACGGGAATCCGACCGAATGAGCGATCGGTCGTGATCGGACCGCGCGCCGAGTTGTTGGGTCGCGGCGTGATCGCGCGCGAGCTGAATTGGATCGCCGAGCCGAGGACGGTCGGTGATAGCGTTTTCGTACAGGTTCGCCATCGGGCGAGCCCGGTTCCGGCCGAGATCGTCCGGGTCGATGGCGAGGAGATCGAGCTGGCACTCGATGCGCCTGTCGCGGCCATTGCCCCGGGTCAGTCGCTTGTCCTCTACGACGGTGACATGGTGATCGGCGGCGGAGTCATCGAAGCCGCGCGGGCCCAGCTCCCTGTCCTGGCCGCGTAGGCCGCTCCTCACGGTCTGGCTCTTCGCGCTCGTCACGCAGACGGCGAGCGTTCGTTGGCTCGTCGGCCACTACGTCGAACCGAACGCCGCGCCGTACGTCGGCCGGATGCTGGCTGCAACCGGTCATCTCGAGCTCACGGACTGGAGCCGGTTAAAGGGCGGGACACGCCCAGGCGATCCACCACTTCGGGCGTTCGAGCTTCCGGGCGAGCCGTTGTGGGTCGCCGCGGGCACTCGCACCGGGATCAGCCTGGGCATCAACGTGTGGGACTACTGGAACGTGCCGGTCGCCGCGCTGCTCATCGTCTCCATCGCGGCCGTTGGGCTCGCGCTCGGCGGCCCGACGTTGGCGCTCATAGCGGGTTTCGTCGCGGCCATCGATCCCGTCACGCTGCTTCACGCGTCCAACCGCGACGATGCGGTCTTGGGCTCCGCGCTACTGTGGGCCGTCTTCGCTATCATCGCGCTCCGCTGGCGCGGGTGGGGGTATGTACCACTGTTCATCGCAGCGGGCGCGGCGGCGATCACGCGTATGGAAGCGGTGCTCCTCATCGTACCGCTGCTCGTGCTGAGGCCCATCCGGCGCGCCGCGGCCATCGCGGTTGCCGGCGTGGTGATGGCGCTGGGGGTCTGGGGAGCCCGGAATCAGCTGGTGCTCGGACATTTCGTGATCGGGTCGACGCATGATGGCATCACCCTGTGGGAGTCCAACGGACCGTTTGCGCGGCGGTCGTTGTCGCTCGGGCAAGTCGACATCGTTTCCATGAACAAGACGATCATGGCACCGATCTTTGCCGAGACCCAAGATCTCGACGAAGTCGGTGCGGATGCCTATTTCAAGCGGCAGGCTTTGCGCTATATGGCATCGCACCCGCTCGACGTCATGCGTACGTCGGCGGAGAAAGTGGCGGTCTCGATCGCGAGCATCCATCCCGATCTGCCGCTGACTGCCCCGCGCAATCTCGCGGCCATGTTCGACAACGCGCTGTTGCTCATTCTCGCCGGAATTGGCCTCGCGCGCCTCGCGCGCTTCGCGCGCTCGCCGATGGCGATCGTATTGGCCGGGATGTGCCTGGTGACGATCACGCTATTGGCGATCGGGCCAGCGGGAATGCGTTACTGGTTGACGCTCAGGGGGGCGCTCTGGATTCTGGCGGCCGTCAGTATTTCAGGCCGCCTGATTCCGCGAACTCTTTCATCATCCGCTCCTGCTGTTCCGTGAGCTTCTCCGGAACGTTGATGGTGACCTCGACGATCAGATCGCCCTTCGCGTTGTCCTTCGCGATGCCCTGACCAGGAACGCGGAAGCGTTTCCCCGCCGGAGTGCCCGGCGGAATGCGAATCGCGACTTTCTTCCCGTCGAGCGTCCGCACGCTGATCTTCGAGCCGAGTGTCGCTTGCGCGATGTTGAGCGGCACTGTCGCGATGACATCGAGCCCGTCGCGTTTGTAGAAGCGATCCGGCGTCACCTGGAATGTGATGACGAGGTCGCCGGGCGCTGCTCCCTGCGTCCCGGCACCACCCTGTCCGCGGAGGCGGATCTTGGTCCCGTTGTCGGCACCAGGCGGCACGGTGATCAAGATCTTCTTGCGGTTCCGAACTTCGCCGACACCGTTGCATGTCGGACACGTCTGGCTCGGCACCTGCCCGCGGCCAAGGCACATCGGGCACGGCCGGTTGACCGCGAACCCGCCCTGACCGAACGACACGGTCCCACGGCCACTGCACTCCGGGCAGGTTTTGAACGTCGCGCCGGGAGCGCCGCCGGTCCCGTGGCAGGTTGGGCACGGCTCGTTTACTTCGAGCTCGATTGGCACCTTGCCGCCGAGTGCGGCGGTTCGGAACGGGATCTCGAGCGTCGTCTCGACGGTCTGCCCGCGCTCTGGGCCACCAGTGCGCGTCGCGCGCTCGCCGTTGCCGCCGAACATCGAGCTGAAGAGATCCCCGAGGCCGCCGAAGCCGCCGACGTCGAAGTCCTCGAAGCGATACGAGGAACCGCCGGGTGTCGGGCCAGGGCCGGGACCGGGCCGAGAGCGTGCTCCACCACGCGCGCTGTGCGCCGCGTCGGCGAATCCGCCGAACGCGCCAAGCCGCCGCATTTCGTCGTATTGCTTCCGCTTGTCCGCGTCGCCCAGCACGGTGTAGGCCTCCGAGATCTCCTTGAAGCGCTCGGCGGCCTTCGGGTCGCTCTGGTTCGTGTCCGGGTGGTTTCTCTTGGCGAGCTTCCGATACTGCTTCTTGATCTCGTCTTGGCTTGCCGATGCGGGCACACCCAGGACCGCGTAATAGTCCTTGGTCTGTGACGCCATGGTCAGATCAACCGTTCCACTGCTTCACGACGACTCGTGCGGGACGCAGGAGTTGCCCGTTGAACAGGTAGCCCGGCTGGTACACCCGGGCCACGAGGTGGTCGTCCTCGGGCGACAATGCGGGCTCGGTCCCGACCGCCTCGTGCAGCGCCGGATCGAAGGCCTGGTCGATGGGGTTGATGATCACGAGTCCTGCGTTCTGCAAAGCCTTGAGGAGCTTGCGCTCGGCGATATCGGCACCGTGTATGACCGTGCCAACGTCGACCGTCTCCGGATCTACGTGCGCGACCCGCCCGAGATCCTCGAGGCCATCGACGAGCTGCTTGACCAGCTCACCCTGCGCGCGGGCCCGCTCTTCCTGGCGCTCGCGCTGCGTGCGTTTCCGGTAATTGTCGTATTCGGCCGCGAGACGCAGGTACTTGTCCTTCTGCTCCTCGATGTCCGCCTCGGCCGGCAGAGGAGCCTGGTCTGGAGCACCGTCCGCTTGGTCAGAAAATGCCATAGTTCATGAATCTAATCGCAGCCTGATCATGTTCAGCGCCCCCTGACTGGCGCGATACCGGATCTCCTCACGATCCCCAATGAGTTGCACGCGTCGGGCTTCCGTCGGCCACGGGCCCGCAATGGCGAGGTCAACGGTGCCGACCGGCTTCCCTGGCGTTGCTCCACCGGGGCCAGCGATCCCGGTAATCCCCACCCCAATCGATGCCCCCAGCCTGTCCCTTGCCCCCTCGGCCATCGCCCGCGCGACTGGCTCGCTTACCGCCCCATGGGTGGCGATCAGACCCGCGTCGACGCCGAGCAGGGCAGTCTTGATCTCATTCGAGTACGCGATGACCCCGCCGACGACCACGTCACTGGATCCCGGGATAGCCGTGAGCCGCTCACCGAGCATCCCACCGGTGCAGCTCTCACCAGTGGCTATCGTGAGACCTTTGGCGCGGCACAGATCGAGTACCACTTCGGCGAGATCCTCTGACCCCGTGGCATAGGCAAACCGCCCCGTTTTCTCACGCAAAGCTGCTATGCCAGTATCCAGTGCCCGTTCGGCCGCATCCGCCGGCAACCCGCGGGCGGTGAGACGCAGATCAACACCATCATGGCCGGGCAGATAGGCGAGCGGCAGCCCATCGACGCCTCTCGCCACGTTGCCGAGCTGCTCGGCCAACAGCGACTCCGCGATGCCTGTGGTGCGCAGTGTCGCGGACCGGACGACAGCCGCGGCACCGAGGCGCGTTCTGAGACGCGGGATGAGCTCATCGCCGAGCATGCCCCGCATTTCGCGAGGGACACCCGGCAGCATGGCAACCCACCGCCCCGCGTCGTCCGCGAGCCAGATCCCCGGCGCGCTGCCATGGCGATTCGTGAGCACCTCGGCGCCCTCCGGAATCATCGCCTGCTGCCGATTGGGCGCGGGGAGCGGCTGCTTGAAGCGGGCCGCCCAGCGCTCCTCGAGGCGCTGAAGGATCTCCTCGTCGAGCCGCATGCCGCGCCCGAAGAGCGCAGCGATCGACTCTTTCGTGCGGTCATCGCTCGTCGGCCCGAGGCCGCCGGTCGTGATCACGGCGCCCGTTCGTTTCAGCGCGTCGCCGACGGCCTCGGCGATGGCGTCCGGCTCATCGCCGCACGTCGCGCGGCGAACGATCTCGACACCAATACCAGCCAGCTCGCGCGCCATGTAGGCGGCGTTCGTATCGACTGTGAATCCGAGCAGCAGCTCGTCACCAATCGTGACTAGTTCGAGGCGCACGCACAAATCTACTGCGTGCCAAAGCCGCTGACGCGAATCGGCGAGGAGGCCGACGGCGTCGACGTCGCGGTTCCCAGCTGCCCTTGGTCGTTCATTCCCCAGCAGTAGACGGCGCCGCCCGCGGTCACGGCGCACACGTGCGTGTTGCCGACCGCGATTGCCGTGAACGTCAGCCCGCCCGCCACTGACACCGGCACCGGAGAACAGGGTACGCTGAATTGCTGCGCCGTGATCGCGCACGTGCTGAGCTGCGCTGCCGAGGTACCGAGTTGTTCGTACGACTGGTTGCCCCAGCAATAGGCGGCGCCCTGCGTCGACAGTCCACAGGTTGTGGGAACGATCGAATTCTCGCCGGAGATGGCGATCGTGGCGAACGTGATTCCGCCAACGACCGCAACGGGTACCGGCTGAAAGGTCATCGTGCTATCGCCGAGGGCACTCGCATAATTGAGCCCCCAACAGTACGCCGCACCACCGGACGTAAGACCACATTGGTAGCCTGCGCCCGAGTGGAGGGATGCAAACCTCACTGGGCTCGCGATCGGCGCACCTGGCGCGGTCTCGATTTCGCTGTAGATCGCGCCGTCCACGTAGTTTGTATCGCCCCAGCAATTCGCCTGACCCGTCGTGCTCACCGCGCACGTGTTGTCGATGCCGGCGCTGATTGCGCGCCACGTGGATCCCCCGAGCACCGGTGTCGGCGTTGCCCGATCCACCGTATCACCGGTACCGAGCTCGCCGAGCTGATTGTGCCCCCAGCAATACGCGGCACCGGCAACCGTAAGACCGCACGCGTGACCCCAGCCGACCGATATCGAGCTCATGGCGGGCGCCCCCGCGAAGGCCATAGGCACAGAGTCACGATGGGACACAGACCCGCTCGCCAGCGCGCTCCCCCAACACCAGGGTTGTCCCTGGGTCGTGAGCGCACACACGAAGCTCGCGGCGCCCGACAGCGCTCCGAACGAATGACCTCCGACGACGGTGTCCGGTGTCCCGTGGGCGTTTGAATCCGTAGTGCCCAGGCCCAGAGTGCCCAACGCGTTGCTGCCCCAGCACTCGACGGCGCCGCCGGAGGTCAGGACGCAGGTCGACCGATCGCCGGCGAAAACGGAGATCGCCATCGGCGGGGTCGGCGCTTGCCGCTTCGGAGGATTGGTGACGTCGGCGGAGCAAGCGGATAGATACAGAATCGCAAGCAGCGAAATTCGACGGTGCATTACGGGGATTGTCTCGCTCTCGGGTTGGGTCTCAGGAACACGCCGCCGTAGCGGCCAAGATAGAGACCCAACGAGTAGAGCGAAAAGACAATTGCACCGACGAGGCTCGCAGTCCCGACGATCCCAATGAACAGTGACGCGGGCGTTACGAACGACGGCGTCAGCGATGCCGCCGTGAACGCGCTGGCCGCGAAGAACCAGAAGAGGGCGGCGCCGATCCAGGTCCACTGGAAACCCGTCTTCCATTTGGCCGGCCCGATCGCGGCGATCACGGTGCCCCGGTGCAGTGCGGCCTGGCGAAACACGGTCATCACGATCTCGCGACCGAGGACGATCGCGACGACCCAGAACGGGAGTGGGACGACGCCGATCGGGGTACGAAATGGAAGCGCGGTGAGGCCCCAAAAGCCCCCGCTGGCCGTGAACGACGACAGCACATCGTGTGCAGGCGCCTGCAAGATGTAGATCGGCGCAACGGTCGCGGCGAGCAGCAGCTTGTCGGCAAGCGGGTCGAGCACGCGACCCAAGTCCGTGACGAGGTTCCGGTCGCGCGCGAGCTTGCCGTCGATGTAGTCGGTGAGGGCGGCGATGATGAATACGACGAACGCCGCGAGACGCGCTGGCCAGGACGGCAGGAGGGCCAACAACGCGATCGCGGGCGCGGCGACGATGCGCCCGACAGTGATCGCGTTCGGAAGATTCACTGCGCCACCCCGGTTGCGGCGGCGGCTCGGGCTCGACCTACGCGAGCGACTTGAGCACGAGCTTGCTCACCGCCTTGAGCGTATCGAATACTCCATCGCCACTGACGGCGACGGCTTCGAAATATGGCGCGCGCTCGACCCATTCCCCAGTGGGCAGTTGCTCGATCAAGTTCTCGCCGGGATGGGCCGCGTCCGGGGTCATCCGTTGCCGCGCGGGGTCTTCGACCTCCCAGCCCGGGTTGAGCGACGCTTGCAGGTCACAGATCGCCGCGGCATTCGGGAGATCCCGTTTATTGTATTGCACGATAAACGGCATTCTCCTGAGGTCATACCCGTACTCGGCCATGTTGTCGTACAGATTCTGCATGGCCTCCTGATTCGCTTCCATGCGCTCGATCTGCGAGTCGGCGACGAAGACGATCCCGTCGACACCTTTGAGAATCAGCTTGCGGCTGGCGTTGTAATAGACCTGGCCCGGAACCGTGTACAGGTGGAAGCGGGTCTTGAAGCCACGAATCGTGCCGAGGTCCACTGGCAAGAAATCGAAGAACAGCGTGCGTTCGGTTTCCGTCGCCAGGGAGATCAGCTTGCCGCGGGTCTCTGGTTGGACCTTGGCGTAGACATGCTCCAGGTTCGACGTTTTGCCGCCGAGGCCTGGGCCGTAATAGACAATTTTGCAGTTGATCTCGCGGGACGCGTAGTTGATCATCGACATGACTGTCGTCCTCTATTGGAACAGTCTGTCGATCTCGTCATCCGCGCCCGAGAGGATGTTCGGCTGCTCCGCCCCCCCGGCGGTCTGACCCCGCGCGAAGACCTGCTCGAACAGCTTCGTGAGGTCGTCGACTGCCATCTTCATCTTGAGTCGCACGAGCCCCAGGGTGGTGCGGTTGTCGAATAGCACGACGAGGATCACCCGGCGGGCCACATCGGCGAGATACATCGACTCTTTCTCGCCTTGGTGAAACAGCGTATTGAAGTCGGTCTCGCCGATCAGCCTCGCCAGTTGGTCGTTGGCGCTGAAATCGGCGGCTGTCAGGGTCGCGAAAGCGGTCGGGTCGAACGTCGGTTGCTCGCCGACGGTCGTCACCAGCTGGCCAGTCCGATCGACCAGGAGAGCGCAGCGGGCATTGCTCTCATACAGGAATCGGTGCAGGGCTTGAGTGATCGCCCCGTAATCATCTTCGGTGAAGGACCAGCTCGCTGAGCCGACGGCCATGACCTAACCCAAGTCGAGTGACGCCTCCACCTTTCGCAGCACCTGGCGGCCGCGTCGTCGGAGGACCGAACGTGGTTCCCACTGGATGTAGTCCCTGAGGAGCCTGGCGGTGTGAGCGCTCGGGGTACCGGACAGATACCCGAGTGCCGCCAACCGCCTCAGCGAGTGCTTGCTGAAGAGGTCCCGCCGGTGCCGGTGTTGCTGCCGGCTCCAAAACAGGACACCTACCGCGAGCCCTCCCAGAAACCCGGTCGCGACCAGCCGTGCGGTCCGGGTCCCGCCCCTCCGAACGACCTTTCGTACCCTCATGGCATCTCCCGGCGTGCTGAGAGAGCCTGCGCGATAGTGACGCCGTCAGCGTACTCCAGGTCACCGCCGACCGGCAGTCCGCGGGCAATTCGGGAAACCGTTACCCCGAGTGGGACGAGCTGGCGCTGGAGGTACAGGGCAGTCGCTTCCCCCTCCAGGCTGGGATTGGTCGCCACGATCACCTCTTTTATGCCCCCCGCCGCGACTCGCTTCGCGAGCGCGGCAATGGTCAGGTCGTCGGGACCTACCCCATCGAGAGGGGATAGACGACCACCTAGGACATGATACGTGCCGCGGTAGTCACCAGACCGCTCGATGGCGCCGATGTCAGCGGCTTCCTCCACGACGCACATCAGGGTCGCGTCGCGACGAGGGTCGAGACAGATGGCGCACACCGTGTCTTCGGTGAGGTTGTGACACCGATCGCACTGGCGAACACGCTCCGCGAGCGTCAGGAGCGCCTCGGCCAGGCGGCGGCTCTGGTCGGCCGGGCGCTTCAGCAGATGATATGTCAGCCGGAGCGCCGTCTTGCGGCCAATCCCAGGGAGCTTGGCCAGCTCGATCGTCAGATCGTCGATCGCCGGCACTTACAATGGCAGCTGGAACGGGAGCCCGAGTCCACCCGTGAGCTTGCCCATTTCTTCTTGGGCCAGGGCAGCCGCCCGACGTTGCACATCGGTCATCGCCACGACGATCAGATCCTCGAGCATCTCGACATCGCTTGGATTGACGACGCTCGGGTCGATCTTGATCGAGCGGATCTGACCTTTTCCATCGGCGTTCACCGTGACCATGCCGCCGCCGGCCGAGGCCGAAACGGTGCGCTGTTGGAGCTCATCTTGGATCTGCTGGAGCCGGCCCTGCATCTGTTGGGCCTGCTGTAGCAATTTCATGATATCGGCCATGTGGACCAATCTAACGGCGTCGCTAGTCGTCCATTAGCTCCAAGTCCAGCGCGTCGATCGCGGCTCCCAAGAGGGCATCGCTGCGGCGAAGCCGGGCTACTTCGTCGGTCTTGAGGGTCTCCTGAGTCAGCCGCTTCGGAGGCACTGCGGGGGCCTTGGCCTCTTCCCCCAGCACCAGCCGGACGCTTTTCCCAATTCCAATGACCTCCCGCACCGCGCCCAGAATCTGATCTCGGCCACCTTCGATCTTTCTCTGAAAAACGTCATTGGCCTCGTCCAGCCGGATGGTCAGGTCTCCCTCGTCCGACATGCCGACAGGTTTCGCATGGTCGAGCGCCGCCGCCAACATCGGCGAAGGCCCTCGGAGCTTGGCGACGATATCGCCCCACTGTGCCTCGAGCCCTCTCGTGGGCGCCGGCCGAGTGGGAGCCGGCCGAGTGGGAGCCGGCCGAGCGGGTGGCGGCACCTGGGGTCGCGCAGACGCGCCGCTGCCACCGCCTCCGAGCTCTCGAAGCACTGCTTCTATCTCGACCGACCGGTCCAGCAACGCAAATCGGAGCAGTAGCGTCTCGACGAGGAGCTGCTGCTGCACGCTCTTTCGGAATTGTTGCTCGAGCTCCGTGATGGCGTGGAGCATCCGGAGGAGATCGCCTGAGGACCACGCTGAACGCCGCTCCGTCAGCGCGGCGCGCAGTGACGCGGAGATATCGGGCGGCGTGGCGCCGAGCACGATCGCGAGCTGTGCGCGAATGGTGTCGGCTATACCGGCCAGAAAGAGGCCGAAGTCGATGCCGAGGTCCGCGAGTCGTGCCACGGCGGCGAAGACCTCGCCCGCCTGTCGGGCGGCGATCAGATCGAGAATGGCGATATACTCGTCCTCGGGCACCAGGCCGAGCGCTTCCCTCACCCGCTCTGCGGTCACGGTCGCAGCGGGGTCGAGGGCCAAAACCTGGTCCGTCAGGCTCAGGGCATCGCGCATCGAGCCGTCGGCGGCGCGAGCCAGCAGGCCGAGCGCATCGGCGTCCGCCTCGAGTCCCTCGGCGTCGAACACTTCCGCCAGTCGCGCGCGGATCTCCGACGACGGGATGCGCTTCAGGTCGAAGCGCTGAAGCCGCGAGAGGACGGGAGCGGCAGCCTGGGCGATCTTCTGCGGTTCGGTCGTCGCGAACACGAAGACGACGCGTGGCGGAGGTTCCTCCAGGATTTTCAATAGGGCATTCCACGCCTCGCGCGTGAGCATATGCGCTTCGTCGACGATATACACTTTGTAGCGATCGGCGCCCGATGGGGCGTACATCGCGCGCTCGCGAAGCTCACGGGCGTCGTCCACGCCACGGTTCGAGGCCGCGTCGATCTCGACGACGTCGAGACTTGCCGAGCCGCTCCAGATGCGCGTACACGAAAGGCATTCGCCACAGGGCTCGCCGTCGTCGCGCAGGTGACGGCGCTCGCAGTTGAGCGCCATCGCGAGCACGCGGGCGAGCGTCGTCTTGCCCGTGCCGCGGGGGCCGCAGAAGAGATAGCCATGCGCGACACGATTGCGCGCGATGGCGCCTTTCAACGTGTTCGAGACGTGCGATTGGACGGCGACCGAGGCGAACGTCTTCGGTCGATATTTGCGGGCGAGGGCCAGTGGCATGTCGGAGGAGAGATACCCCAGGCCCGGCGAAGCGACGCAAGACACCTCATGCCGCTGCTACCTGCGGGGTCCTGACGGGGTTAGCGGGCTCGCGCCCTCCTACGGACCTGGGGCATGAGAAACGTACTATTCAACGGCCTCCCATTGCAATCGGCGGATGCGCCGCAATTCGTACACCTGACCGACTTCTCCGCCCAAAATAAAAATCGTCGCGGCGTAGTAGAGCCAGATAATCACAATGACGATCGCGGCCAATGTCCCTGTGTAGAGCGAACCGGGGTTGAAGTGGCGGAGATACGTCGTAAAGGCGAGCTTCGCGAGCTCCAGTAGCACGGCGCTGAACGTCCCGGCGAGGGCGGCGGTGCGAGCGCGCACGCCACGAGCCGGCAGGAATCGATACAGCGCGAAGAACGTCGCGGCCACGAACAAGAACTCGAACGCGCGCGCCGTCCAGTACTCGAAGCGGTTCATGGCCGCGTGCTGCAGGCCGATGTCGGCGAGCATCGCGGCGCCGTTTTTCGTCGCGACCACCAGGTAGGCGTTGAGCACGGTGTACCCGACGACCAGGAGGGTCGCCACGACGGTGACCTTTGCGTCGAAGATCTTCCCGTCGATGATCCCCCGATCGCGGTCGAGATCAAACACGAGCGCCAATACGGCGCGCAGGGAACCGAAGAGTCGCGTCGAGAACCACACGAACGTGACCGCGCTGACAATGCCGACGGTGCCGCGCAGGCGAATCGCCTCGTTCATGAGCGCGGTGACCACGGTGCCCATCCGACCCGACTCGGCCGGCAGCAGCCGATCGACCAGCACGGAGATGCGGGAAAGCGACGCGGCCGGCGAGAGGTCGAGAAAGTATCCGAGGCCGCTCACGAGCAGCAGCACGAACGGCACGGCCGCGAGCAGAATGTTGAACGCGACGCCACTGGCGAGGAAGAAAATGTTGTCCTCGCCGCTATTGCTCCATACGCTCGTCAGGTAGTCGCGCAGCGCCGAGTCGCGCCATGCGGCTCGGAGCGAGCGGATGGTCAGTCCTCAGCGCTGGTGGGACGCTTGGACAACTCGCGCCGGGCATCGCGCGCCGCCTGCCGCGCCGCGGCCCGGCCAGCCGCGACCGCGTCCGTCATCCGCTGCTTCTTCTCCTCGAGGTTGAGTCGCGCGGACTCCAAGCGCTGCTCCACCCGCTCGCGCGCCTCGGAGAACGAATCCGACGCCTTGTCGCGCACGGTTTTCACCCGGCGCTTGATCTCCCCCCGGACTTCCTCGCCCGAGCGCGGTGCGAACAACAGGGCGATACCGGCGCCGACGGCCAGTCCCATCAAGAACGAGCCGACGTCGCTCGAGCGCTCCTGAATGACGACATACGGCTCATCGGCATCATAGTCCCGCATGATTCTTCCCCTTTTTTTTGGGCTTGGACTCGCCGTTCGAGACATATCCCGCCAACTCCGATTGCAACGTCTGTTCCTCGATACCGAGCATCGTCGCCGCACGCGTCAGGTCGCCGTTCGCGACAGCCCACGTTTTCAGCACGAGCATTCGACGCGCATCAGCCGTCGTCGTACCGACTTGCACGACGACCGAGGTCGGCGTCTCGGCCGACGTTCGGATGTGGCGCGGCATGATCTCGGCCTGCGTGATCACGGGTCCGCGTGACATGACGACGGCGCGCTCGACCGCGTTCTTGAGCTCGCGCACATTGCCCTGCCAGGCATAGCTCACCACCCACTCCATCGCGGCGTCGTCGAATCCCTGGATTTTCTTGCCATTTTGGTGGGAGAATCGGGCCAGGAATTCGTTCGCCAGGAGCGGGATGTCCCCCACGCGCTCGCGGAGCGGCGGTAAATAGATCTCGACGACCGCGAGGCGATAGTAGAGATCTTCGCGAATCAGGTTGTCCTCGAGCGCCTTCTGCAGGTCTTTGTTCGTCGCGGCGACGATACGGATATCGACCTCGATCTCCTTCTTGCCACCCAAGCGCCGCACCGTACGCGTCTCGATCGCCCGCAGGAGTTTGACCTGAATATCCGGGGCCATCTCGGCGACTTCGTCGAAGAACAATGTGCCGCCGCTCGACATCTCGAATGCGCCCGGCTTCTCGTTCGTCGACCCGGTGAACGCACCCTTCTCGTGGCCGAACAGCTCGTTTTCGAGAATTTCCTTGGGCAGCGCCGCGCAATTGATCGCGAAGAATGGGCCCTTGGCGCGCTCGCTCTTACTGTGCACCGCGCGCGCGACGAGCTCTTTGCCCGTGCCTGATTCGCCGAGGATCAGTACACTGGCGCTCGAAGGGGCGACCGCCTCGATAATTTTGTACACCTCCCTCATGGACTCGGACTGACCGGTCAACTCGGCGTAGTGCGTCAGTTCCTGGAGCTGTGAGGACAGTTCGCGATTGCGCTGTTGGACGGTGTATTTGTCGAGCGCCTTGGGGATAAGCGCCTTGAGGCGGTTCAGTTTCTCGGTGTTGAGCGGTTTTTCGATATAGTCATAAGCGCCGCTCTGCATCGCCTCGACGGCCGAGTCGATCAGATCGGAAG
>DATHNL010000025.1:0-11678 GCA_035486035.1 Gemmatimonadaceae bacterium | reverse complement strand
GTGCGGTCCCTGGAGTTGCTTGGCCTCGCCGATGCATTTGACGACACCACGATCCCGCTCTATGTCCTCAACGTTACGTATCCGCTCGTCGATGACGAAGTAAAGCAATTTTGCTCCGGGAAGCGGGCCGTCTTGATCATCGAAGAAGGCCAGCCCGATTTCATCGAGCAGGCGTTGAACGCCATGCTCCGCAAAATGGGCAGCGACACACGGGTGGATGGCAAGGACGTGCTGCCCATGGCCGGCGAGTACACGGCGGCCGTCGTCATGGCCGGCGTGCGTGCTTTTATCGAGCGCCACACACCAAGTCTGTTGCAACCCCGTGCGAGGCCCGCCGCAGCGAGCGCGAAGCGCGAGCTGCCAGTGCATTCCCGGCCACCGTCGTTTTGTACAGGCTGTCCTGAACGCCCGATCTTCACGGCCATGAAGCTCGTGGAACGCGAGCTCGGCCAGCACCACGTGAGCTGCGACATCGGCTGCCATTTGTTCTCGATTCTGCCGCCATTCAACATCGGCGCCACAACGATGGGCTACGGCCTCGGCTGGGCCGGGGCGGCGGCGTTCAACACCAAAGAGACGAACAAGCGCACGGTCTCATTCATGGGCGACGGCGGGTTCTGGCACAACGGCCTCACGAGCGGCGTCGGCAATGCGGTGTTCAACCAGAGCGACAGCGTACTGATCGTCGTCGACAACAGCTATACCGCGGCGACCGGCGGACAGGATATCCTGTCGTCCAAGGCCGACAACCCGATCCGGCAGACCAAGCTCTCGATCGCCGACGCGGTGCGAGGCGTCGGCGTGAAGTGGGTGCGCACCATCACGCGGACCTATGACGTCGCGCAGATGCGCGATGTCCTCCGGGATGCGCTCACGACGAAGGAGAAGGGGCCAAAGGTCATCGTGGCCCAGAGCGAGTGCACGCTGAACAAGGAGCGGCGCCTCAAGCCGCTGAGATTAAAGCGCGCGCAGGAAGGGCATCGGGTCGTGCGCGAAAAATTCGGCGTCGACTCCGACACCTGCACGGGCGACCATTCGTGCATCCGCCTCTCGGGTTGTCCGTCGCTCACCGTGACTGACAACCCCGATCCCCTGCGCCCGGATCCGGTGGCGACGGTGCTCGATAGCTGCGTCGGGTGCGGCCTCTGCGGCGAAGTGGCCCACGCCGCGAAATTGTGCCCATCGTTCTATCGAGCGGACGTCGTCTCGAATCCCGGCCGGTGGGAGCGCATCGTCGCGCGGGTTCGGCAGGCCATCATTGGGGTCTTGCAACGGCGTACCGACCGGCGCCTCGCCGGCATCTACGGATGAGAGCGACGAGCGTCGCCATCCTGGCGATGGGCGGCGAAGGCGGCGGCGTCCTCGCCGACTGGATCGTCGACGTGGCCGAGCACGCGGGGTACCGGGCCCAGACCACCTCGGTCCCCGGCGTGGCGCAGCGGACCGGCGCGACGATCTACTACGTGGAGATCTTTCCGGCGTCGGACCGCGAGCCGGTGCTGGCGCTCATGCCGGTACCCGGCGAAGTCGATGTTGTGATCGCGTCCGAGCTCATGGAAGCCGGGCGCGCGGTGCAGCGTGGATTGGTCACGAGCGACCGGACGACGCTCATCATGTCGACGCACCGCGTCTATTCGATGACCGAGCGCACGGCGTCAGCGGACGGGCGCGTCGACTCCGCCACGCTGCTCGAAGGGGCGAAGCAGGCGGCGCGCCTGTGCGTGAGCCGCGACTTCTCCAGAATCGCCGAAGACAACAAGAGTGTCATCAGCGCGGCCTTGCTCGGCGCGCTCGCGGCAACACACGCGCTGCCGTTCGAGCGCCGGCAGTTCGAAGAGGCCATTGACCGGGGCGGCGTTGGCGTGGCATCGAGTCGCGCCGCATTTGCCGCGGGCCTCGCCGCCGCGAAAAACGGCGACCGGCCGACTGCGGTCCCCGCCCCTGCGACGTCGAGCGTAGGACCACGGCTCGCTGCGCTCGCGAGCCGGGTCCAGCAGTCGTATCCGGCTGTATCCCATGAGATCTTGATCGCCGGGATCCAGCGGCTCGCCGACTACCAGGACGAACGATATGCGGCCGAGTACTTGGATCGGCTGGAACCGGTTCGCGACGTCGATTCGGGCGATTATCTCGTACTCAAAGAGACCGCGCGCTATCTGGCGCTCTGGATGTCGTATGAGGACGCCATCCGCGTCGCCGACCTCAAGATTCGCGGCGGTCGTTTCGCGCGCGTCGTGCGGGAGTCTCGAGCCACCGACCGCCAGGTCGTGCACATCAGCGAGTTCCTGCATCCGCAGATCGGAGAGCTGGCCGACATCGCGCCGGCGTGGCTCGGCCGGTGGATGCTGAATAGCTCGACCGTCCGATGGGTTGTCGGAGCACTCACCAAGAAAGGGACCATTCTCCAGACCACATCGCTCAGCGGATTCGCGCGCTTGTATGTCCTCGCGGCACTTCGTCCCACGCGGCGTGGCTCGCTGCGCTTCCGCGTCGAGCACGCGAAGATCGTGGAGTGGATCGAGCGGATCCCGGCTTTGGCGGAGACCGACTATGCGCTCGCCGTCGAGGTCGCGCAGTGTCCGCGCCTCGTCAAAGGCTACGGGGAGACGCACGAGCGCGGCAGCCAACGGTTCGACGCGGTCATGCGGGCCGTGCCGGAATTGCGGGCGCACGACGATGCCGCGGTCCGGCTCCGCGCGCTGCGCGAGGCGGCGCTGGCCGAAGTATGAGAATCGCGTGCCTGGGGGGCGGGCCGGCCGGACTCTACTTCTCGATCCTCGCGAAGAAGGCCAATCCATCCTGGGACGTCACGGTCGTCGAGCGCAACCGGGCTGACGACACGTTCGGGTGGGGCGTCGTGTTCTCCGACAAGACGATGGACGGGTTTCGCTCGATCGACCCCGAGACGCACGACGCGATCGTCCGGGCGTTCCGCCATTGGGATGACATCGACGTCCACTTCAAGGGGCGAACCGTCACGTCGGGGGGTCACGGGTTTTGCGGCATCGCGCGGATAACGCTCTTGCGGATCCTGCAGCAGCGGGCCGCCGGTCTCGGTGTCGATCTGCGGTTTCAAACCGAAGTAACCGACCCCGCGCGTTACGCGAGAGAATGTGATTTTGTGGTGGCATCGGATGGCGCCAACTCCGTCACGAGGCGCACCTTCGAGCCGATCTTCCGGCCGAACATCGATGTCCGCCGGAATCGTTTTATTTGGCTGGGCAGCCGCGCCAAGCTCGATGCGTTTACGTTCGACTTTCGCGAGACCGAGTGGGGCTGGTTCAACCTCCACGCGTATCGGTTCGCCGAGGACTGGTCGACCTTCATCGTCGAGACGCCCGAGAAGAACTGGCGGGCGGCCGGCATCGACCGGATGCCGCTGGCCGAATCGATCCAGTTGTGCGAAGCGCTGTTCGCCGACCGGCTGCAGGGTCAGCCGCTCATCTCCAACGCGCACCACAAGCAGGGCGCCGACGCCTGGCTCACGTTTCAGCGCATCCTCTGCGAGCGGTGGTACCATGAGAACATCGTGCTGATCGGCGACGCGGCGCACACGGCGCATTTCAGCATCGGGTCCGGCACGAAGCTGGCGATGGAGGATGCGATCGCGCTCGCGCGCGTGCTCTCGGGCGGTGGCGCGCTGGCGCAGTACCAGAGCGAGCGGGAGGTCGAGGCGCTCAAGCTGCAGAGCGCCGCCCGCAATCGGATGGAGTGGTTCGAGCAGGTGGAGCGCTACGTGCACTTGGAGCCGGAGCAATTCGCCTACAGCCTGCTCACGGGCAGCCAGCGGATCGGCCACGAGAATCTGAAGGTTCGCGACAAGCAGTACGTGGCGAGCGTGGAGCGATGGTTCGGCGAGCGGTGCGGCGTCACCGATGTCCGTCCGCCCATGTTCACGCCGTTCACCGTCCGCGGCGTGTCCCTCAAGAATCGCGTGCTGGTCTCGCCAATGGCGACGTACCGCGCGATCGACGGGATGCCGAACGACTTCCATCTCGTCCATTTCGGCGCCCGGGCGATGGGTGGCGCCGCCATGGTCTTCACGGAGATGACCTGCGTGTCACCCGAAGGGCGAATCACGCCAGGGTGCTTGGGGCTGTGGACGGACGCGCAGCGAGACGCCTGGGCGCGCATCGTTCAATACGTTCACGCGGAGACCGACGCCAAGATCGCGCTGCAGCTCGGGCACTCGGGGCGTAAAGGGTCTACTCGTCGCGGATGGGAAGGCATCGACCAACCGCTCGAAAGTGACAACTGGCCGCTCGTCTCGGCATCAGCCATCCCGTACATCGAGGGCGTCTCGGACACCCCGCGCGAGGCAACACACGCCGACCTGGCCTGCATCCGCGAGCAGTTCGTCGCCGCGGCGCGACGGGGCGCGATCGCGGGGTTCGACTGGCTCGAGCTGCACTGTGCCCATGGCTATTTCCTGTCGAGCTTTATCTCCCCACTGACAAATCGTCGGTCTGACCAGTATGGGGGTTCGCTCGCCAATCGCTGCCGGTATCCGCTGGAAGTGTTCCGGGCCATGCGCGATGTCTGGCCGGAGGATCGCCCAATCAGCGTCCGCATCTCAGCCCACGACTGGGTGCCAGGCGGACTGACGCCCGATGACGCGATCGAGGTCGCTCGCCTGTTCAAGGACGCCGGTGCCGATGTGATCGACTGCTCGTCTGGCCAGGTCAGCAAGGCCGAGCGGCCGGTGTACGGCCGGATGTTCCAGGTGCCGTTCGCTGACCGGATCCGGAACGAAGTCGGAATACCGACGATCGCCGTCGGCAATATCTTCGAGGGCGACCACGTGAACACGATCATCGCGGCTGGCCGCGCCGACCTCTGCGCGGTCGCCCGGCCGCACCTCGCCGACCCGGCGTGGACGCTGCACGAAGCCGCGAAGCAGGGGTACGCGGATCTCTGGTGGCCCGATCCCTATCTCAACGGAAAACAGCAATTGGAACGCAACCTGGCGCGCGCCGCGCTCCTCGCATTGCAAGCATGACGCTCACTGGCAAACACGCCGTCGTGACGGGCGGCAATCGCGGCATCGGAGCCGCGATCGTCCGCGCATTGCAAGAGCACGGCGCGCGGGTCACCGTCGTCCACCGGGCGACGGTTGACGTGGCCGATGGCGACGCGGTGGCCCGAGCATTTACTGGAATGGGTCGGGTCGACATTCTGGTCAACAACGCTGGCCAGGCGGGCTCGGCGCCCTTCGGCAGAACGGACCACGAGCTGTGGCGCCGGATGATGAGCGTGAACCTCGATGGCACCTACTACTGTATGCAGGCCGTGCTGCCGGGAATGCGAGAGGCAGGGTGGGGGCGGATCGTCAACATCGCCAGCACCGCGGGCCTGGTTGGATACCGGTACGTCTCGGCCTACTGCGCCGCGAAGCACGGGGTGGTCGGCCTCACGCGCGCGGTGGCGCTGGAAGTCGCGACCTTCGGCATCACCGTCAATGCCGTGTGCCCGGGATACACGGAGACCGATATGGCCAGCGACGCCATCGCGAAGATCGCCGAGCGCACGAAGCGCACGCGCGAAGAGGCGCGCTACGAGCTCGAGGCCCACAACCCACAGCACCGACTCGTACGGCCCGAGGAGGTAGCGAATGCCGTCGCCTGGCTCTGCCTGCCCGGCAGCGAGGCTATCACGGGACAGACGATCGCCGTCGCCGGCGGTGAGGTCATGACATAATGGACATCGAGTACGGCACCGCCCAGGGCGTCGCGACGATCACGCTCAATCGGCCCGAGCGCAAAAACCCCCTCACATTCGAGATGTACGCCGAGCTGAGGGATCACTTTCGTGCGCTCAACACAACTGGAGACGTCAAAACCGTTGTCGTCACCGGCGCCGGCGAGAATTTCTGTTCGGGCGGCGATGTGCATGAGATCATCGGGCCGCTGACGAAACGCGATATGCCCGGCTTGCTGGAGTTCACTCGGCTTACCGGCGACCTGGTCAAGGCCATGCGCGCGTGCCCACAACCCATCGTCTCGGCTATTGACGGGATCTGTGTCGGCGCGGGCGCGATCATCGCGTTGGCTTCCGATTTTCGCTACGGCACGGCGCGGAGTAAGACCGCGTTCTTGTTCACGCGCGTAGGCCTCGCCGGCTGTGACATGGGCGCGTGCGCCATGTTGCCACGAGTGATCGGTCAGGGTCGCGCGGCCGAGCTCCTCTACACGGGGCGCAGCATGAGTGGCGAGGAGGCCGAGCGATGGGGGTTCTTCAATCGCCTATGCGAGCCTGGGAACGTCCTCGGAGAGGCGAAGACCTTGGCGGCCGACTTGGCGGCGGGGCCGACGTTCGCCCACGGCATGACGAAGAAGATGCTCCAGCAAGAATGGAACATGGGTGTCGATGAGGCGATCGAGGCCGAGGCGCAAGCGCAGGCAATCTGCATGGCGACGAAAGACTTCGATCGCGCGTATCGCGCGTTCGTCGCGAAAACGAAGCCTGTCTTCGAGGGCAACTGACGGATGGCCGACCGCGCATTCCTCGATTGGCCATTCTTCGAGCCTCGTCATCGCGCTCTCGCGGATGAGATAGACGCGTGGGCCACCGAGCACGTCGGGGCCGCGCACGAGACAGATGTCGACGCGCAGTGTCGGTCGCTCGTCAGGGCCTTGGGCCGGGCCGGGTGGCTCAAGTACGCGATAGGGGATATCGACACCCGCGCGGTGTGTCTCATTCGTGAAACGCTGGCCCGCCACGAGGGCTTGGCGGATTTCGCGTTCGCTATGCAGGGGTTGGGATCGGGCCCGATTTCGTTGTTCGGCAATGCAGACCAGAAACAGCGATATGTGGCGCGGGCCGGTGAAGGGTTGAGCATCGCCGCATTTGCCTTATCGGAGCCATCGACCGGGTCGGACGCTGCCGCGCTGACCTGCGCCGCGCGGCGCGACGGCGACAGTTACGTGCTGGACGGCGAGAAGACGTGGATCTCGAATGGGGGGATTGCCGACTTCTACGTCGTCTTCGCCCGCACTGGCGAAGCTCCCGGGGCCAAGGGTATCACGGCGTTCGTGGTGGAGCCGGGCACGCCGGGCTTCGACTGCTCCGAGCGCATCGAGGTGATCGCCCCGCACCCCCTCGGGCGTCTCACGTTCGCGAGCTGTCGCGTACCGTTCAGGGCGGTGATCGGAGAAGCGGGGCAGGGCTTCAAGATCGCGATGGCCACTCTCGACGTGTTCCGGACGTCGGTCGCCGCGGCGGCGCTGGGGTTTGCGCGGCGGGCGCTCGACGAAGCCTTGCGCCACGCGACGACGCGATCGATGTTCGGCCAGGTGCTGGCCGACTTTCAGTTGACGCAGGCCAAGATCGCGACGATGGCGACGGGGATCGATGCCGCCGCCCTGCTCACGTACCGCGCGGCGTGGCTTCGCGATCGCGGCCAGCGCGTGACGGTCGAAGCGGCGATGGCGAAGATGGTCGCCACCGAGACCGCGCAGCAGGTGATCGATAGCGCCGTGCAGCTCCTCGGCGCGCTCGGTGTCGTGCAGGGCCATCCCGTCGAACAGCTCTATCGCGAGATTCGACCCTTGCGTATCTATGAGGGCGCGACCGAAGTGCAACAGGTGATCATTGCGCGCGGGATCATGAAAGGTGCCTGACGTCTATCGCTCGGACATTCTCATCCGGTTCAGGCATTGCGATCCCGCCGGCATCGTGTTTTTCCCGCGCTATATGGAGATGTTCAACGATCTCGTCGAAGACTGGTGCCGCGACGCGCTGGGCTTCGACTTCAATGAGATCCACCTCCAGCGGGGCTGGGGCTTGCCGACCGTGCATCTCGACGTCGATTTTCGCTCGCCGAGTGTGTTGGGCGAGCGGCTGTCGGCGACGCTGCGGGTGAACCACATCGGCACGAGCTCGATCGGCGTGGATATCACGCTCTGCGGACCGGATGGCGCCGAGCGGGTGCGAGGAAAGTCGGTGCTGGTGTTCACGCGCGCCGACACCAAGCGCGCCGCGCCGATTCCCGACGAGTTACGCGCTCGTATCACCCAATTCTATGCCGGTTGATCTGCTGCAGCCGGACGGCTGGGAACGCCCCAGAGGCTACGCGTACGGCGTCGCCGCCCGAGGCCTCGTCGTCTGCGTCAGCGGTATGATCGGCGCGGGCCCTGACTTCGTGAGTCAGGTCAGGGACGCTCTCCGGCGCATCGTTCTCGTGCTAGCGGAGGCCGACGCGCGTCCAGAGCATATCGTTCGGATGACCTGGTACGTGGTCGACAAGGCGGAGTATGTCGGCGCGTCCAAGGCGACGGGAGACGTGTATCGTGAAGTCATCGGCCGGCACTACCCGGCCATGACGGCCGTCGAGGTGTCAGGCTTGATCGAGCCGCACGCGCGCGTGGAGATCGAGGTTACGGCGGTAGTGCCCGACGACGCTTGACGACGAAGTAGACGATCGTCAGGGCGCCGAGCCATGGCAGCCCCGCGATCAGCGTGATGCGCATCCCCTCGACCCACCACGTGGTCACGAGAATCGCGACCATGGCCACGGCGCCTATGATCGAGGTATACGGGTAGCCGATGAGCCGCGCGGGCAACGGCCGTCCACCCGCTGCCTCCCACCGCGGCCGGAACCGGATGTGCGTGACGAAGATCATGAGCCACACGAACAGGATGCCGAACAGCGAGACGCCGTACAGGTAGACGAACGCGCTGTTGGGATAGATCACGGCGACGGCCAGCGCGATCGCCAGCCCCAACGTCGAGGCGAGCAGCGCGGGCACCGGCACGCCACGCTTGGACAGGCGGCCGAACGCCGCCGGCGCGTACCCGCCACGTGACAGCGAGAACATCATGCGGCTCACGAGATAGAAATTGCAGTTCATGCTCGACGCGGCCGCGCTGATCACGACGAAGTTGACGATGTTCGCCGCCGCCGGCACCTCCATCAGCTCGAAGACCCTCACGAACGGACTCGTCGTGACGGTCGACCCGGGCTGGATCTGATTCCATGGGACGAGGCCGACGAGCACCGTGATCGCGCCCAAGTAGAACACGAGCAGGCGACCGACGGTCTGCCGCAGCGCGCGCGGGATGGCGACGTCGGGGTCCTTGGCTTCGCCCGCCGTGACCGCGGCGACCTCGGTCCCGGTGTAGCTCAGGATCACGATCACCATCGCCATCCAGACGGCGGAGAGCCCGTGAGGGAAGAACCCACCGTGGCTCGTGTAGTTCGTGAGGCCGATGGGCGTTCCACCAAAGCCGAAGATGGCGCCGGCGCCAAGCACGATGAAGAGGACGATCGCGATCAACTTGATCATCGAGAACCAGTACTCGATCCACCCGAAGCTGCCGACGCTGCGGGCGTTCACCGCGATCAACGCGACCGAGAACGCCAGGACCCACAGCCAGCGCGAGGTGTGTGGGAACCACCACTGACAGTAGATGGCGATGGCGATCGCCTCGTTGCCGATCGCGATGCACTGGCACGCCCAGTACGTGTATCGGACCGTGAACCCGGCCCACGGGTTCACGTATTTTTCGGCGTAGACGCCGAAGGATCCGGCGGTCGGGTGCGCGACGGCCATCTCGGACAGCGCGCCCATGAAAATCAGCGTGATCGCGGCCCCGAGGACGTAGCTCAGGATCACGGCGGGGCCGGCGATGTGGACCGAGAGCGAGCTCCCGAGGAACAGCCCGGTGCCGATCGCGCCACCGAGCGCGATCATGCTGAGCTGACCGACACCCAGCTCCCGCGACAGCTCCTCGCCCGTCGGCTCGGCGGGGGAGGTCACGCGCGCGCGAGCAGGTCTCGATTATCCTCCAGTACCGTCAGGGCCACGTCGACGTCGTCGAGCGTGTTGTACACGTGGAAGCCGAAGCGAATACCATCTTTGCGCGACGAGACAGCCACTCCGCGCGCGGTCAGTTTCGAGACCGCGGCTTGGGCGTCGCGCGCGCGCACGACGACCAGGGGGCCGACGCTCGACGCCGGCGTCTTCGTGGCGATGCCGAGGTCGCTGAGGCCGCTGAGAAATGCGCGGGCCAGCTTCTCGACCTGCGCCGCAACGTTATCCAATCCCACACGAGCTAAGAGCTCCAACGCCGGTCGCACGAGATAGACGCTGGGCATGGGTGG
This sequence comes from Gemmatimonadaceae bacterium, assembly GCA_035486035.1. Lineage (GTDB taxonomy): Bacteria > Gemmatimonadota > Gemmatimonadetes > Gemmatimonadales > Gemmatimonadaceae > DASRDS01. The sequence continues at coordinate 1,576 of DATHNL010000025.1, read as the reverse complement.
CGACCCGCCCTCATAGCGCCGTGCATCGGGCGCGGGGTCCAAGACGCGGGTCTCGAACGCGAAGGCATTGCGCTGCGCGAGCCAGCTGGTCATAGTCGGGTTGAATTCCTCGATGAGTCCCCGCCGAATGTAGAGGAACGCGATGCCGGGAGGCCCGAGGAGGTACTTGAGCGTGCCAGTGACGAAGAAATCGACGCCGAGCGCTTTGACGTCGATCGGGCGCGTGCCGCAGTCCTGATAGCCGTCGAGGAAGAGCAGCGCGCCGTTGTCATGGGCAATGCGCGTAATGGCGGGGATGTCCGACCGCGAGCCGTTCACGAACGAGACCGCGGTCAACGGCACGATCTTCGTGCGCTTATCGACCGCCTTGGTGTACGCCTCGGTCGGAACCTGATTGTCGGTACCGTCGAGGAACCGGATCTTCGCCCCCCGCGGCTGCTGCGCCAGCCAGATTTGGCCCATCGTCGGAAACTCGAACTCGCTCATGACGACGGTATCGCGCCCATCCTTGCCATTGAACGCGAGCGCATTGGCGATCGGGTTGATCGCCGCTGAGACGCTGGTTGTGATGGCGACCTCGTCGGGCTCGGCGTTGATCAACCGGGCAAACTGGCGGCGCAGCCCCTCGTAGCACTCCATCCACGTGTCCCACGGGGTGACGGACGTCCGCCAACTCTCGATGTAGGCCCGCATCCCGGCCTCGCTCGCATCGGAGATCGCGCCCTGCGAGCAGTTGTAGAGATAGGTTTTTTCGCTGAGGATCGGAAAGTGTGATCGCAGTTCGGCGACCTGGTCGTCAGTGAGCATGCCCAAATCTGGCGTACGGACGACCACGGTTCTAGTATGCACCATGGACCGGAAACACTTTTATGCGACGATGAACGGGGAGGGAACGCTCGATTACGAGCGGTATCTCAATACGAAAGCGCTCCTCTCGTGCCAGAAGGATTTTGCGGATTTTTGCAACGGCGACGAGCTCCAGTTCCAGATCGTGCATCAGGTGGAGGAACTGTGGATGAAGCTCATCGGGTACACGTTGCTCGATATCGACGATTACTTGCAACAAGAGAACACGAACCGCGTCGTCACGCTGTTCGGCCGGACGCACACGGCGCTCCGGCTCATGATTAGCCAGCTGGCGCTCCTCGAGACCATGTCGCCCCGCGAATATCAGGAAATTCGCCTCCGGTTGGGCAACGGCAGCGGGCAGGAGTCGCCGGGCTATCGGACGCTGCTCAAGATGCCCACGCACATCTGGCAGTCGTTTCAAACGTATTATCTCGACAATCACGGCCTGACCGTCGAGAAGATCTACAATACCGAGTATGCCCACGGCGATGCCTACGTAGTGGCCGAGGCCATGGCGGAGTTCGACGAGCTCTTTCAACGTTTCCGGTATTGCCACGTGCAGCTCATCCAGCGCACGATCGGGCTCGGCTCCAAATCCCTCAAAGGCCGCCCGGTCGACCGGCTCATCGAGGGGGCGCACGCCACGTTCTTCCCAGAGCTGTGGGACATCAGGAGCCAGATGACGGACGGGTGGGGCAGTCAGTACGGCGTCGTGCGGGACTCCCTT
>DATHNL010000024.1:0-2272 GCA_035486035.1 Gemmatimonadaceae bacterium | reverse complement strand
GCGAACCGGCCGTCCGCTCCCGTACGCGGACACGCCATCGCCGCGGCTTTGGCGCCCTGATATGCGGCGGTCGCGGTGCAGTCGATCCTCGCACCGACGATCGGCGTACCGCCCGTAGCCGTGAGCCGGCCGGCGATCGTGTGCGCATGGCCATACCCGCTCGCGATGCGGGCCCTGCGCGACCCTACCCAGCCGGCGCTCAGGATCGCCTGCGCCGAGGCGTTGGATCCATTCGGCGTTCCCACCGGCGGCGGATTGGCGACCGTTATCGCGCGATCGAGCACCGGCACCGAGTTGCCCGCCGCATCGATCACGCTCACGACCAAGTGGTGCGTCCCGTCGCTCACGCGCGTCGTGTCGAACGGCACGTCCACGCTCACGCTCGGCTTGCACGGCTGCACGTACGCAAACGCCGGCCTCCCGTCGCCCGTCCCGCCGAGGTCGCGGCAACGCCCGCCGTTGTCGTCCACGACCGTGCTCTGCACGGCTCGCCCGTCGACCGTGAACACCGCCTCGTACACGCCCGAGGCCGGATCGCTCGCGTCGAACGCCACATCGCTCGTGCCCCGTACCGTCGGCGCGGTCGTGAGTTCGCCCGTGACCTTGGTTGCGGTCGGGCCGGCTGTTTGTTCGAGGAGTATGTCGGCGGCGTACAGGTATATGGCCGCGGCGTAGCCGTTTGCATCGCCTTTGCCAGCTTCACAGTTGTGGCCCGGGTCGCCTCCGCAAAAGGCAATCAAGTAGAGACCTGTGCCAAGGTGACTTCCCGGCACAACAAGACGATTAGTTTCCGAGAGAGGCTTACCAATGTCACCTTCACTACCGCAGCCCAGAGTGTAGATGCACTGCACGAAAGCTTCGGATTCATTTGGACCGGCCAGCCAGAACTGATAACTCGCACCGCCAACTCCACCGCCTCCGTTGTCGCCAGCCCGCCACAGAGTGGCTGAAGCTACTTTCTCGCCCGCCGGAGCTGTGAATGACCACACGGCCTTGTCAGTCGCTACGCCGTGTTTTGCTGCATCTTCAAGCTCCGCGACCAAAGCACCACCGGTGGAGCATGTATCGGTTGCGTGGTCGTAACCGCTACCCACTTCCGACCCCATCCATCCGTCCGTCGGAGCAACGGCACCCCAGGGCGTTCGGCACGAGTACACGTGGTACCCGCCCGCCACCGCCGCCGCGCACGCCAACGCCACCAGCACAACCATCGCCAACCCAACCGTGACGGCCATCCCGACTCTGTTCCGAACCATCTCCACACCCACCTGTCGCTCCGTGACCCCCTGTAGACCCCCCTGCGAATTGTTCCAGCCCTCGAGCGCTCACGCGACACCAACGGCTGCGTAAGCGGCTTAGAACACTGTGGATGTCAAACAGAATGCGATCGCTCGTTGAGGGGGTTGGGGGCTACGCCGCCGCGCTGATGGCAAGTCAGCGGCCAGTGGGCTTGCCCGGCATGACGTTGCGGCGCAATGGAGCGTCCGGTCTGAGCGACATGGGCGCGGGCGGCGAATGTCATTGATCGTGTGGCGACAGGTTTTGGCCTGTCCCCGGACACTCGTCGCTGCATTATGGGTTGGATCACACGGAGAAGCGATCGGCAGAGCCCGACGGGGGATGATCGCTCGTTGGGGTTGGATCAGACGGAGAACGCGATCGGCAGGCGCGCCAGGCCATAGATGCCCATGATCGTCTCGTACTCGACCTGCCCGTCGAGACGCAATCCGGGCATCCGCTCGGCCATGAACGTCAGGGCCTCGCGCAGCTCCAGTCGTGCGAGGTTCGCGCCCAGGCAGTAGTGCACGCCCGCGCCGAACGTCAGCGCCCGCGCGCGGCCGCGGTCGGCCGCGATGTCGAACTCATCCGGCGGGCCCTCGTCGGGCGCGAGGTCGCGGTTGCCCGTGTGCGCGCACACCATCACGACCGTCCCCTGCGGGAACGTCACGTCGCGGTAGGTCACCTCCGAGGTCGTGATTCGCGCGGTGAACGGCGTGATCGGCTCGTAGCGCAGCGCCTCCTCCACGGCTGCGTCGGCCAGCTCCGGGCGCTCGCGCAGCAGCTCCCACTGCTCGGGATGTTCGGCCAGCAATCTGATTGCGTGCGCGAGCTGGCTCTGCGTCGTGTCCACGCCGCCCACGAGCACGTTGAACACGAGGTTGATGCACTCCACGTCGTTGAGCTTCTCTCCCGCCTCTTCGGCCGCGATCAGCTTCGATATGAGGTCATCCTCGCGCGGGTCCTCGCGCCGCGCCGCCACGAGCGCTTCGGC
>DATHNL010000023.1:0-7039 GCA_035486035.1 Gemmatimonadaceae bacterium | reverse complement strand
ATGGTTCTCGTAGGCCAGGAAGCGCAACACTGTCCCGGTCGTGTCCGGGTGCCAGGTCAGCTCGGCGTTGAGCGCGTAGGCGTGCGGAATGTCCCCGTCGAAGACGTTGCCGTTCGAGAACGTTGACACCTGCACGGCGGCCACTTTCAGCATCCACCGCGGACTGACGTACCCAACCATGAACCCGTTCGTATATCCCCGCGTGTCGGCCGCGAAGTCCCAGGCGGTGTTGTTCCACAGCGACCAGTCCATGAACTGGTAGCGCGTGGTGCCGGCGTACCGGTTCAGGTCGAAGTCATCGTTCAGCGCGAACTTGCCCGCTTTGATTTCGATACGGCGAGACGGTTCAGATCCTGGTACCTGGTCTTGGCCGCGGTCGGCGGTATCGCGTTCACGGCTGAGCGGGATCATGAACCGCGCATACACCCGCGCCAGGTACGGGCCCTGACCGAGATCCACGGACCCTTGGCGAATGACATCGCCGTCCGTGAGACCGGCCAGGCCATACGCGTGACTTACGCCCGACCCGCGGGCCATCTCGAAGTCCGTATAGAGCTGGACCCACGACGTCAGGCGCGAGCCGAAGTAGAGGCCATAGGTATGCGTGCCCTCGTTATCGCCCGTGTTCTCGAGACTCAGGCGACCACTGTACGAGGCGTGGAATGGCGGGAGGTCTTGCCAGATGTATGTGAACTGGGCTCCCAGCAACTGCGGGAACCACGGATAGCGGTCATACAACCCGCGCCTCGTCTCCCCGGAATCCGTCTGAGCGCGGGCGACACTCGCCGACAGGAGCACCACGAGAAGGGTTCGCATGGCCCGGCTAGAATATCCTATCCGGGTATCCCTTGTCAACGACGGGAACCATATACTTTGTCGCATGAGATTTCTCGTGCTTTGTCTCGGCATCGTCACGGCGTGCCACTGCCCCACGAGCGGCGGGCCGAGCGCGAGAGGGACGGCGCCGGATACGGTGCGAGGCCTCGTCGTCGTCGCCGGAGCAAACCCCGGCGTGGTGCTGCTGCGGGTGACCGGCGGCGCCGAGCTCATACTGTTACAGGGTCCGGCCAACGTCCCGCTGCGGTCACTCGAGTCGCTCGAGATCTTCGCGACGGGCACCATACGGCGCGGGCCACAAGGCCGAACGCTGACCGGCGTACGCGACTTCGGCGTCGTTGCCGATAGCGGTCAGCCCGCCCGCGATGGCCGGCTGGTCAAGACCGGGAATCTGTTCACGATCGTGAGCTCGGCGGGCGTTGCGACCGGAGTGGCGCAGCCGCCGGCCGAGTTGCAACGGCATGTCGGAGATCGCGTCTGGCTCGCCGGCGTCCCGGACGTGGCGCCGACGGCCTTTGGCGTGATCCCGGAGCTGCCGGCCGAGGCTACGCCGGCGAACGCGTGCTCGCCGTCGCGTATTCAAAAAGGGGGAGGTCGAGGCTAATGGCTGTCGAGCACGACGAAGCGAACCACCAATTCGTTCTGCATCTCCCGGCAGGCGACGCCAAGCTGCAGTATGAGCGACCGGATGCGAACACGATCAACCTCCGCCACACCGAGGTGCCGGAGACCGAGCGAGGCCACGGTGCCGCGGCCGAGTTGGCGCAGGCAGCGGTGGCGTACGCGCGAGCGCAGAAGCTTCGCGTGATCCCGACCTGCCGGTTCGTGAAGGCGTGGTTCGACCGACACCCGGCCGAAAAGGACATCATCGCAAAATGATCCTCGTCGCGTGCGCGTCCGTCGTCGCGGGGCTGGTCGGCGCGCTTACGGGACTCGGGGGCGGGGTCATTCTCGTGCCGGTGCTCACGCTCGTGTTCGGCGTGAATCTGCGATATGCGGTCGGCGCATCGCTCATCTCCGTCATCGCGACATCGTCGGGTGCGGCGTCGAGTTATGTGAAGGACGGGTTCGCGAACATGCGCATCGGCATTCTCATGGAAGTCGCCACGACCCTGGGCGCGATCGGCGGAGCGACGCTCGCCAGTCGTGTGTCAACCGGGACCATTGCGATCGTCTTTGGCGTCGTGCTGCTTTACGCCACCGTCCAATCGGCGCGATCCGAGCCGCGCGTGGCGCCGAGCACGACGCCCGATCCGCTCGGTGAGAAGCTCCGGCTCAGTGGCGTCGAGCCGACGCCCCAAGGGCCCGTGCCATATTTGGCGCATCACGTGCCGGCCGGGCTGTCGCTCATGGCCGTGGCTGGTGCCGTTTCGGGACTGCTCGGCATCGGGTCCGGGGCACTCAAGGTGCTGGCTATGGACCGGGTCATGCGGCTGCCGTTCAAGGTCTCGACGACTACGAGCAACTTCATGATCGGCGTGACCGCGGCTGCCAGTGCGGGGATCTACTTGCGGAACGGGTACGTCGATCCCGTGCTCGCCTGTCCCGTTATGCTCGGTGTACTGCTCGGCGCCCTCGTCGGGGCGCGCGTGTTGGTCTCGGCTCGCGTGAAAGTCTTGCGCATCGTCTTTGCCGGGGTCCTCGGGCTCACCGCCGTCGAGATGATCGTGCAAGGCGTGCGAGGGGCGCTCTAGTGCGCGACGAAATACTAGTCTCCGCCACGCTTCGCGTGGGCGTCGCCTTGGCGGCACTCTGTAGCCTTGTGGGCGCGATCGTGTATTTCTCGGGGCACGGGAGCGATATCGCCAGCTACGCGACATTTCACGCGGTGCGCGTTGCGCCCGCGTTCACTGGGATCGGCCTCTTGTCGCTCGGCGTCGCCGTACTGATAGCGACGCCTATCGTGAGAGTGGCGATTCTTGTGGTGATATTTTTGCGCGAACGCGATTGGCTATACACAACAGTCAGCGCGTTCGTCCTGGGCGTTTTGCTCCTGAGTCTCAATGGATAACACCTACGTCACCCACACACTCGCCGACCTCGTGCGGATCAACTCGGTCAATCCTGCGTTCTCTGGCGGTACGACCAATGAGCGGAAGATCGCCGAGTATCTGAGTGGTGCATTCAAATCACTCGGGATGGAGGTGAACAGATACGAGCCCGAGCCAGGTCGCGTGAGCGTCGTGGGAAGGCGGAGAGGCAGCGGGGGTGGCCGGTCGCTGATGCTGAATGGACATATCGACACGGTGGCCGTCGATGAGATGGCGGATCCGTTCAGCGCCGAGGTCCGGGGCAACCGGATGTATGGCCGTGGTGCGTACGACATGAAAGGCGGGATCGCCGCGTGCATGGCCGCGGTCAAAGCGCTGGGCGACGAACCCCTAGCGGGGGATGTGCTTATTGCCGCAGTCGCCGACGAAGAAGTCGCGAGCATCGGCATGTCGGAGGTGCTCAAACATCATAGGACCGATGCCGCGATCGTCACCGAGCCGACCGAGCTCGCCGTCACCCTGGCGTGCAAGGGCTTCTGTTGGATCGAGGTCGAGACCGAAGGCCGCGCCGCGCATGGGAGCCGATTCGATCTGGGAATCGATGCGAACATGCGCATGGGACGCGTGCTCGTGGGGCTCGATGATCTGGAGAAGGCATTGCGCGCGCGGGCGCCGCACGCGCTCGTCGGTCCCCCGTCGATGCACGCGGCCGTGATGCACGGCGGGACGGGGACGAGTACGTATGCGGCAAGCTGCCGCCTCGAGATCGAGCGACGGATGTTGCCGAACGAGACCGAGGCCGCTGTCCTCGGCGAGATAAAGGCGATTATCGATGCGCAAATCCAGAGGGACGCGACGTTCCGGGCGCGCGTGCGGCCGCTACTGACCCGCCACGGATTCGAGGCGAGACCCGATGCGCCGATTGTGCGGAGCCTCATGGGCGCGGCCACACGGCAACTTGGCGCGACCCCACCGACGACTGGCGCGGGCTACTGGATGGATGCCGCCCTGATAGCCGGCGCCGGAATTGATACCGCCGTCATTGGCGCGATCGGCGCCGGGGCGCATGCGGCCGAGGAATGGGTCGATCTCGACTCGGTCACGAAGGTCGCGGCGATTCTTGCCGATACCGCCCGAGCCTTTTGCGGCACCGGTCTTGCGGCGACCTGAGTACCATGCGAGCCATCATTGCCGATAGGCCTGGGGCGCCGGCCGTCATCCACGATGTCGAAGTGCCGATCATCCAGCCCGATGAGGTGCTGGTCCGCGTGCATGCCGCGAGCGTCAATCCCATCGACTGGAAGCGACGAGACGGCGCGTATGGTCAGACCGGATTCCCCATGATCCTCGGGCAGGACTACGCCGGCACGGTTCAGGTCGTCGGAGACGAGATCCGGGACTTCGCCCAAGGTGATCGCGTGTTTGGCGTCGCACCCAGAGGGGCCTACGCCGAGTTCTTGGCGGCCAAGGTGCCGGGGCCGATCGCCAAGATCCCGGAAGGACTCGACGACGCGCAGGCGGCGGCGCTGCCGACGGCCGGTCTCACGGCGCTCGCCGCCGTCGAGGAAGTGGGGCTCCGCCCCGGCCAGACGGTACTCATCCTCGGCGCCACCGGTGGCGTCGGCGGGTTCGCCGCGCAGATTGCGCGGGCGCATGGAGCGACCGTCATCGCGACCGCACACTCGGGGAAGGAAGACCTAGCGCGATCGTTCGGCGCCACGGAAGTGCACGCGTATGACCGCGGCAATGTCCTGGCTGAGTTGGAGCACGCCCATCCGCATGGCGTCGACGCGATCATCGATCTCGTGAGCGATCGCGCCACCCTGCAAAAGCTTGCCGCGGTGCTCAAGCGCGGGGGACACGTCGTGTCGACCGTCGGCGCCGCCGATCGCGAGTGGTTCCAGGCGCGGCAGCAGCATGCGACGAATCTCTCGTTTTCGCAGTCGCCCTTCTATTCGACCGACGGGCTCAATCAGCTGGCCGAGCTCGTCGCGTCGGATCTCGTGCGCGTGAGGCTCGGCACCGAGGTGTCGTTTACGCAGGCCGAGCATGTGCTCGAGGAGAGCAAAGCCGGCAAGATCGACGGCAAAGCGGTCCTGACCGTTTAGCCCTCACCAGTCTCCGCGCTTCTCGCCGCGCCGATAGGCGGCGAGGAGCGTGTAGATGATGCCGGTATTCCCAACCCCGAGCCCACCCCAGAACGCCATACGCCCAAGGGCTTCGTCGGTCGTGTGCGCGGACCACGCGATCAGGAACGTTCCGACCGCGCACCATGCGAAGCACGCCAAGGCCGTTACGACATAATCCCGCAGCTTGTCGCGATTGGCCTGGACTGCCTCTTCCCTGCGCCGGTCTGCCATCGACTCCAGCATGTGCCTGGGCAAGGGCATGATACAAACTATTGAGAGTCGATAAAAGACGCGACACGGGCCATACGCTCATCCGTCATAAAAGCGTGCCCGCCGGTCGGGTTGAAATCGCGTTTGCTGTTCGGCAAGCGAGCGGCCGCCGAGTCCGCCCACTCCGGGGGAGTCGCTGGATCGAGGCCGTCTTCCAGCAGCAACACTGGCGCTGCCGAGGTCACTGCCATCGTGTCTTCTGGCGCGAGCACTCCGTGTGGCCACTCGGCGCACGCGGCGATGAGGCCGCCGGTGATAGGCAGGCCAATCGGGCTCGCGGCGGCCAGGCGGGCGGTATCGAGGCGCGCGAGGCGTGGAGCCGACTCGGTACACATGACAGAGAAGGTCATGCCCCAGTAGCGCCCTGCTCTCCGTGACCTGCTGTCCAAGAGCGCGGCCTTCGCGAACGGTGTCCAGTCGCCCGCGAGGCCCTGCCGCACGAGCGGGATCACGCGTCGTATCCGGCTCGGCGTATAGAGGATGGTAAAGATTCGCTCCGCGAACCCGGGCGCGGTGATCGTCACCGACTCGCGCCGGAGGTGCGGCCAGTTCCAGAGACTCACCGTTACGGGCGCGTGCCTCAATCGGGCCATCGCGCTATCGACCACGTGTCCGGTATCCGATGCGGCGAGCGCCCGCGCGATGATCTCTGGCGAGGTGAATGGCGTGCGTTCCGGTGGCCAGATGGCCGAGATCACGAGCGTGCGCACGCGGTCCGGATGGCGCCGTAAGAAGGTGAGCGCCGCGTGACTGCCGTAGGAGATGCCGAAGAGATCGGCGCGCTGTACCCCGAGCGAATCGAGCACTTGGGCTATGTCGTCGACGCCATCGTCCGTCGCGTACCGGGTCAGGTCGGCCCGACGCTCTAACATCCGGCGACAATCGCGTACGCGGTCAACCGGGTATACCGGATCGAAGTACGGCTGCAGCCGGCCGGTTTCGAAGAGGTTGCACGGGAGGGGAGCCGAGCCGCCCGTTCCGCGTTGGTCGACCAGGATCACGTCGTGGTGCGGGCGCAGACGCGCTGTCACTCGGGCCCAATAGCGCGCATCTTGGGCCGCGGCGAGACCTGGTCCTCCGGTAAACACGACGATAGGATCCGGTGCGACAGGGCGTTCGAGCGCGTGTAGCACGACGACGTGCACGTCGATCCGACGACCCGTGTTCTGAGTGCGGTTCTCGAACACCCGTATCGTGCGCGTCGTGGAGCTGTCGCAGCCTCCGATAGCGAACACGACTAGTAAGGCGTATAGTCGGGTATGCATCGTCGCCTATTCGTTTCCGGGCTGGCCTTGACCGCCCACATGCTGTGCGCGCAACAACCCATCGATTCCACGTACACGAAGGCGATCATCGCCCTGACGCCGACGGACAGCAAGTGGAAGTTCTCGACGGAGCTCGTCGACTACATGCCTGCTTCGTCGACGGTGCCCACGCCACTCAAGGTTCTGGGCTACGTCCCCGGAACGATCGGGCGGCTGTCGAAGACGGCTGACGTCAACAAGTACTTTCGGGCATTGGCCGCGGCGTCGCCGAGAGTGAAGGTGTTTACGGCTGGCATGAGTGATGAAGGCCGAGAGATGCTGGCGGTCGCGATTGGCGACGAGCAAACCATTGCGGCGCTCGACGACTATCGGGCGAAGATCGCCCGGCTGTCGGATACGAGAGGTCTGGGCGCCGAGGAGCGGGCGAAGCTGATCACCGAGGCCAAGCCGATTTACTGGCTGACCGGGTCGATCCATTCGCCGGAGACCGGCAGCCCAGAAATGCTCATGGAGCTGGCATACCGGCTGGCCGTCGACGAGTCGCCGC
>DATHNL010000022.1:0-28973 GCA_035486035.1 Gemmatimonadaceae bacterium | reverse complement strand
GGATGCCGAACATTGCCACTCGCCCCGCGCGGGGCGTCAGCAGTGCCGTGCTCATCGTGCCAACGACGAACGCGTGGGGGCTCGCGCCGAGATCGATGATGACATCGGCGCACCCATCGGGGAGGATGCGATCGACCCCCGGCGCCGCGTCGGTCGCTGTGATCGACCAATAGCACTCCACCCACGGCGCGAGCGCCGCGCTTGGACTGGACTCAGCGTATTGCCCCATCGAGCAACACGATAGTCACCGCGCTGGCTCCGAACAACACGAGGCCGAACGGCAGGCCGCCGCTCGCGACGTTGACGACGATCGCGACGCTGAACACGGCGAGCAACAGGGACAGCCCGACACGCTGCGTTCGCCTGAACAGGAGCAGGAGCGACGCCACGATCTCGATGGCCGCGAGCCAGAAATGGTGATCGGCCAGCCGTGTGGCGTGCGTCATCGTCTGGACGCTCAGAGCGACGATGGCCGCGACAAAAATCGCCCGGTACACCGCGAGGATGCGCTCAGTCCGCATGGCGATGACTGTCCTCCGCGGTCAGCGTGAGCCCGTACACGGTCCGAAGCCGTTGGATCTGCTCCAGCGTCTCCGGCGCAAACGGTGCGCGTCCCTCGAACGCATGCCAGATGACTCCCTCGAGCAGGTCGCCTAGCGACAAGTCGAGATACTCGGCGAGCCCCTTGAGGACTTTTAGGGTTCGCTTCTCCAGCCGGACGCCGGTTTGAACACGTTCAATTTCCATGGTACATAGGTACCATGTTACCAACTGGCTGTCAACGCGCCCAGCTCGTCATGCCGCCGTCGACGATCATGGCGTTCCCGGTGACATAGCTCGACGCTTCCGAGCAGAGCCACACGGCCGCTTCGGCCGCTTCTTCCGGGTTCCCGATCCGCCCCAGTGGAATGCGGCTGGTATAGGCGCTCGTGTCGCCTTTCGCATACCGCTCGACCGCCCTCCGAAGCAACGGCGTGTCATACGCCCCGGCGACGAGCGCGTTGACTCGGATACGCCGGGCGGCGTACTCCATCGCGGCCGATTTCGCGAGGGCGATGACGCCGGCTTTGGCGACCGCGTACGTGCCGGCACCAGGTACGCCGCCCAGGCCATTCACCGATGAGACGTTCACGATCGAGCCGCCCTCTCTCTGCTCGAGCATCCGCTTGATCTCATACTTCATACACAGCCAGACGCTCTTCAGGTTGAGCGCGATCGCCGAGTCGAAGTCTGCTTCGCTCAAGTCCGCCGTGAGTCCCATCCCGACCTCGTCGGTCGCGGCGCTGTTCACCGCGAAGTCCAAGCGGTCGTAGCGCTCGATGACCGCGCGCATGAGGGCCGAGACTTCGTCATTCAGGGAGACGTCAGTCTGCACGAATTCCGCGTCGGCTCCCGCCGCGCGCAACGCGTACAGCGCGGCGGCGCCGCGTTGGGGATTGCGTGCGGCGATGACAACCGAAGCGCCCTGTCGCGCGAACAGGTGGGCGGTGGCGAGGCCGATTCCCGAGCTGCCACCGGTCACCAATGCAACTTTCCCTTGCATCATGCGAGCGCCTCGTAGACGAGTCGTGCGGCGGCCAGGTCTTCGATGGCCAGGCCTAGCGATTTGAATACGGTACGCCCTTCGGGCGGAACCTGCTGCGTGGCCGCGATCAGCTCCCCAAGCTCGGCGTAGATCTTCGCCCCCGCGAGGATGACGTCTCCGGCCTCCTGCTCGGCCGCCGCTCGCGAGTCTACGATCACCGCGCCCGCCATCGCCGCCGAGTCCAGCTCGCGCGTCGATCGGCCGACTGCGCCGACCGCGATAGCAAGGGCGCGATCGGAGAGCCAATCACCATGGAGAACCGGGGTCGGAGAGTGCGTTACCGTCACGACGACGTCGGCGCCGCGCACGGCCTCTTCTGCCGAGGTTACTCGGGCCCCGACCTCGTCGGCGAACCGCCTCGCGTGCTCGACATTGCGACTCCATACCCGGATCTCGTCGAACGTGCGTACGAGCCGGAGCGCGGCCACATGCGCTCGGGCCTGGACGCCGCTGCCGAGAATCGCCAACGTGCGTGCGTTTGGCGATGCCAGGAGTTGCGTGGCAACGGCGGAGACGGCGGCCGTTCGCATCTCGGTGATCAGCCGGCCATCGAGCACGGCGAGAGGGGTTCCGGTCGTGGCATCGAACAGCTGAATGACGGCCTTGTGCGTCGGCTCGCTGTGCGGATAGACGGTCACGAGCTTGGCGCCGAGCATCGTCTCGTCGGCGACCGGCATCACGCCGAAAAAGGCCGAGTGATCGGGGATGCTGAGTATCGTTCGGACGGGTTGGGTCACGCGTCCGGTCGAGAACGCGGCGAGCGCTCGGGACATTGTCGGAATCAGCTTTTCATAGCTGAGCGCAGCGCGAATCTTGTCTTCGTCGAGTAGGACGAGCATGTTGACGGGCTTGGTGGGGAGATCTAGCTTAAAAGGCTCTGGATATGGACGGCACTGGGGTACCGCGGCAGGGCTTCAAGCTCCTCTCGGGGACGGCAAACCGCCCCCTGGCCGATGAGATTGGCCGCTGCCTTGGCGTTGAGCTGTGCAAGGTGACCTCGTCGCGGTTTACGGACGGGGAAATTTTTGTGCGGATAGACGAGAACATCCGAGGCTCGGACATCTTTATCGTCCAGCCGACGAATCCTCCGGCCGACAACGTCCTCGAGTTGATGCTGTTGATCGATGCCGCACGGCGGGCGTCCGCGGCGCGCATCACGTGCGTCATGCCGTACTATGGCTACTCGCGGCAAGATCGAAAGGATCAACCGCGGGTGGCGATTGGGGCGAAGTTGATGGCGAACATGATCCAGACCGCTGGTGCGGACCGGGTTTTGGGCCTCGACTTCCACCAACATCAGTTGCAAGGGTTTTTCGACGTGCCGGTCGACCATCTGTACGCGGCGCCCGTGTTCGTCTCGCATTATCGCAAGAAAAACTTGAAGGATCTGGTTGTGGTCGCGCCTGACGTCGGCGCGGCCAAGATGGCCCGTGGGTTTGCGAAGCGGCTCGACGGGACCCTGGCCATCATCGATAAACGGCGACCGAAGGCTAACGTCGCCGAGGTTGTCAATGTTGTCGGTGAAGTCGAGGATCGGGATTGCCTCATTGTCGATGACATGATTGATACGGCGGGAACGGTGACCGAGGCTGCGCGGGCCCTCAAGCGGCTTGGCGCGAACGAGGTGTTCGTCTGCGCGACGCACGCGCTGCTCTCGGGCCCCGCGCCCGAGCGGCTTGCGGCGGCGCCGATCACCGAGGTGACGGTGACCGACACGATCGCGACGCCACCGGAGCGGCGGTTTCCGTCGCTCAAGGTGCTGTCGGTCGGGGAGCTGCTCGCCAAGGCTATTCGGTACACGCACTTTGATCAGTCAGTCAGCTCACTGTTCGAATAAAGGGAAACTCACATGGCTACAGCACAACTGACAGCGACGCCGAGAACGGGAACCGGAAAGGGTGTCGCGAGAAAAATGCGGGCGGCCGGGCAGATACCCGGAATTATCTACGGCCATGCGAGAGAGCCGCAGGCGCTCGCGATCAACACGCGCGACTTCGAGAAGCTCCTCGAGCACATCTCGGCCGAGAGCACCGTTATCGAGCTAGCGGTCGCTGGCAAGACGTCGCGGACGTTGATCCGCGAGATCCAGCGCCACCCGTTCAAGCGAGAATACCTGCACGTCGACTTCCAGGAACTGGTCGCCGGCGAAACGGTTTCGGTGCGCATCCCGATCGTGCTGGTGGGCATACCCGAGGGCGTTCGCCTCGAGGGCGGCGTGATGGACCAAACGCTGCGTGATCTCGAAATCGAGGTCGACCCGGTGAACATGCCGAACCACATCGACGTCAACGTCGAAAACATGAAGATCGGCGAATCGGTCCACGTCAGCGACCTCACACTCCCGGCGGGCGTGACCGCGATAACCGAAGGCGACACGACGATCGTCGTCGTCTCGGCCCCGCGTGCGGTGATCGAGGAAGCCGCGGCGCCGGCAGCCGAAGGCGCCGAGGTGGCACCGGCGGCGGAGCCGGAGGTCATCAGGGCGAAGAAGACCGAGGAAGAAACCGAGGAGAAATAGCACTGAAAGTGATCCTCGGCCTCGGGAACCCGGGGCGAGAGTACGAAGCCACGCGTCACAACGTCGGCTGGTGGGTGGTCGACCACCTGGCCGACGTTTGGCGTTTTGACCGGTGGAAGAAGGACGGCGACGCCCTTGTCACGTCCGGCACGGTCGGCCCTATCCGCACCCGACTTATCAAGCCCTTGACGTACATGAACCTGAGCGGCGCCGTTCTCAAGCCGTATTTGCGCAGGGCATTCTGGTCGCCCGCGACGGATCTTCTTGTCGTAGTCGACGAGGTCCAGCTCCCACTCGGCAAGCTTCGGCTCCGGGCGGATGGCAGCGCGGGTGGCCATAACGGTCTCAAGAGCATCGAGCACGAGATCGGCTCGCGCGAGTACGCCCGCATGCGCGTTGGCATTGCGCCGGAGCATGAGCACGGAGACCTGGCTGACTTCGTGCTGGGACCATTCGGAAAGACCGAGCGGGCCGTGATCGTCGAGCGCATGCCCGACTATCAGGCCGCCATCGAAACGTGGCTGCGCGAGGGCATCGGCGTCGCCATGAACAAATACAATGCTTAAACTCGGAATCGTTGGACTCCCCAACGTCGGGAAATCGACGTTGTTCAATGCGCTGACCGCGGCCAAGGCCGAGGCGGCGAATTATCCGTTCTGCACCGTCGAGCCGAACGTCGGCATGGTCGAAGTACCTGACGCTCGCCTCCCCGTAATCGCCGAGATAGTTCATCCCAAGAAAGTCGTGCCCGCGGTCGTGCAATTCGTCGACATCGCCGGACTCGTCAAAGGCGCATCCGAGGGCGAGGGACTCGGCAACAAGTTCCTCGCCACTATCCGCGAGACCGACGCCATCGTGCATGTGGTGCGGGCGTTTGACGACGCCGACGTCACGCACGTCATGGGCTCGGTCGATCCCGTACGCGATCGCGAGGTCATCGAGTTCGAATTGGCGCTCGCCGATCTCTCGGTCGTCGAGAAGCGGCTGGACAAGACGCGGCGCAGCGCCAAGTCGAACGACAAGGCCGCACTGGCCGAGCTCCCGACTCTCGAAGTGGCGTACGCGGCGCTGCAAAAGGGCCAGCCTCTGTGGGAATTGCATCTTTCGACGGAACAACGCGCGATCCTTGCCCCGTTGGCATTGCTCACGGTCAAGCCCGTGCTCTACGCCGCCAATGTGACCGAGAGCGAACTGGCGGGGCACGAAGGCAAGTATCTCACGGCACTCCGAGAGGCGGTAAAGGCATCGGGCGAGCACGCCGACGTTGTCCCGTTCTCGGCGCGCATCGAGGCCGAGCTGGCTGAGCTCTCGCCAGATGAGCGCACCGAGTTTCTGGGATCGCTCGGCCTCGAGTCCGCGGGACTCGACCGGTTGATCCGCGCGAGCTACGACCTGCTCGGTCTCGAGACGTACTTCACGGCCGGCGAGCAGGAGGTTCGGGCCTGGACGATCCATCGCGGCGACACCGCTCCGGTCGCCGCTGGCGTCATACACACCGATTTCGAGCGCGGTTTCATCCGCGCCGAGACGGTGGCGTACGACGCGTTCGTCGCCAATAGCGGCTGGAAGGGGGCCCGCGACAAAGGCGTCGTCCGATCCGAAGGCAAGGAGTACATCGTCCAGGACGGCGACGTCATGTTGTTCCGGTTCAACGTCTAAGTTAAGTTACAGAGTTCCGACAACTTACCCTCCTCTCGCGGTTACGAGCCCGCGAGGGGCGGCTCATGAGACCACAGGGAGGCTCGCGATGCCACGTGAATACGAGGCGGTCTACATCTTCGATTCAACGCTCGAAGACACCGCCATTGCCGAGAAGCTCAATCGCCTACACGCATTGTTGCACGCGGCGGGCGAGGTGAAAGTCGACCATTGGGGTCGCCGGCAACTTGCTTACACAATCGGACCGCGCGAGACCGGGTACTATGTCGTTGCCCGGTTCAACGTCGAGCCTACGGTGCTGCCGGAGTTCGAGCGGGCGCTCAAGCTCGACGAGGGCGTCGTCCGCTATTTGATCACACTGTTCGAGCACGAGGTCGGTGCGCCTCCGATGTCCGACGAGGACCTGGTAGCCGCGCGCAACCGTCGTGGTGACGATGACGACGACGACGAGGAATAGATGACGACGATGCGCCGGCAACAGAAATCATGTCCGTTCTGCGAGACGCGTGTGCGGTTCATTGATTACAAGGATGATCGCACGCTCGGTCGCTTCATCACTGACCACGGGAAGATCCTGCCGAGTCGGCTGAGTGGCACGTGCGCGCGGCACCAGCGTCAGCTGTCGACCGCGATCAAACGCGCCCGCTTCCTCGCGCTCATCCCGTACATCAAGGGGCACACGGCGTAACGCATGAGCACCGGTGAGGCAGCCGCCCCGCGTGAACACGGGTGGGTGCTGTTTCTATCGGCGCTGGCCAGCTTTCTTCTGCTGCCGGCCACACCGGTGCTACAGGTCCTCGGACCCATCGCGCAGCCAGTCGTGCTGCTCGTGCCGCTGCTGGCAGCCTGCGCGCTCGTCGGCTGGGTCTCGGGAGGTCGCTTCCTGATCGCGGCCGCATGGGTACTCCTCGCTGTTGGGGCACTGTTCTCGGCGCCCGCGCCCGTTGGCGTGAGCGTCGCGTACGTGGAGCTCGAGCGCGGGTGGGCCGTGCTGTTGGCCGCGGCGTTCGGGTTCGTGTCCTTGGCTGTTCCCTCAGCGCGGTTCTTCACGCGCGCGCTCGTGACGCTCGTGGTCGCGCTGGCCTTGGCGGCGGTCGCGTTTCTCGGCGCCGCGCGTCCCGCGGCGACCGCGACTCGGACGATTGAGGGCGAGATCAATCGGCGAACGGCGATCGCCGAGCAGGAGTGGCAGCAGTCGGTGAAGGCGTACCAGAGTGCGCTCACGGCCGTTGGACCGGAGGGTCGAGCGAGCGCCGAAGAGATGCAGCAGGCGATGCGCGAGCTCGTCACGACGGTCCCGGCGCGGGAAAGTGAGCGGTTCTTCCCCGCGTTACTGCTGCTGGAGTCGCTGTGCGCGCTCGCGCTGGCGTGGGCGTTGTATCACCGGCTGAGCCGGGCCCGCATTGGGCTGCCATTGGCCCGACTGCGGGACTTCCGGTTCAACGATCAGTTGGTTTGGGGCGTGATCGTCGGGATCGTGTTTCTGGTGGTGCCCACGCTCCACGCGTGGCGAAACGTGGGTGCGAACCTGACGTTGCTCTTCGGCACGCTGTACGCAGTACGGGGGACCGGAGTGCTGGCCTGGTTCCTTCGGTCGGCGCGGCCGGGGCTGGTGACGGTGCTCGCCGTGGCGTTACTCGCGGGGCTGCTCGCGCCCGCATTCGCGCTCGGGCTCGGCCTCATCGGGCTCGGCGATACCTGGGAAGATTGGCGGGCGAAGGCGCGCCCAACTACCTGAAGAGGAGAGGAACGTGGAGGTCATTCTTAGACAAGCAGTTGAGAACGTCGGGCATCCCGGCGACATCGTGAAGGTCTCGGACGGATTCGGCCGGAACTATTTGTTGCCGCGCGGCCTCGCGTATCCCGCGACGGACGGGTACAAAAAGCGCATCGAACAGGAACGTCAACGGCTCGAAGCGGCCGAGTCGGCCCGTCGTGACTCCGCGCAGGGTGTCGCGGACAAGCTGGCCCAGGTCTCCTTGACCTTCTCGGCCCGCGTCGGGGAAGAGGGCAAGCTCTTTGGGTCGGTCACCGCGAGCGACATCGCGCACCAACTCGAGGGTCAGGGGTACGTGATCGAGAAGCGTCAGGTCGATCTCCACGAGCCGATTCGCGCACTCGGCGTCTACCGGGTGCCGATTCGCCTGCACGCCGATGTCCGTCCCGAAATCAAAGTGTGGGTCATCAAGGCATAGCGTGACGCAGTCCGAACCTACCGCGCGGCGCGCCGCCGCCCTCTGTCTCGACCGCAAGGCCCAGGATGTCGTGATCCTCAACCTTCAGCCCGTCTCGGATATGACGGATTTCTTCGTCATCGCCAGCGGAACTTCTGACGTCCATGTCCGTAGTGTCGCGGAGCATGTGATGGCGGAGCTGAAGAAAGAGGGCATGCCCGTCTATCATGTCGAAGGCATGCAGCAGGGACGGTGGGTGCTACTCGACTACGTGGACTTTGTAGTCCACGTGTTTCATCCCACCGTCCGGTCGTTCTACCAACTGGAGCGACTGTGGGGGGACGCGGAGCTCGTCGCGGCTGGAGCCGAACAGGCGGCACCCTAGTACTGGCGCTGGCGTTGGCCGGCGTCAGCACCGCGTCGGGCGCGCAAGAGTACTTTGGCCAGAACCAGGTCGAGTATCGGCACTTCCACTGGCGAGTGCTGCAGACCGAGCACTTCACGGTCCACTACTATCCCGAGGAGCGCGAGGCCGCTTTCGATCTCGCGCGAATGGCCGAGCGGTCGTATCAGCGCCTTTCGAAAGTGTTCGGCCACGAGTTTCGAGAGCGAAAGCCGATCATCGTATACGCGTCGCGGGCGGACTTCGCCGAGAACAACCTGTTCGGCGACCTCGGCGAGGGCGTCGAAGGCGTCACCGACGCCATGCGCCAGCGGAACACGCTGTTCCTGCTCGCCACAATGCGCGAGAGCGAGCACGTCGTCACGCACGAGATGGTGCACCAGTTCCAGTATGACTTCTACAATCATGGTCATGCCGGCTGGGGCCTCTCCGCCCTGATCCGGAACGGCATGCCGGCGTGGTTCGCCGAGGGGATGGCCGAGTACCTATCGATCGGCCCCACGCACTCGGCCACCGCCAGCATCATGCGCGATGCCGCGCTCACCGATCGCTTGCCGACGATCCGGCAGTTAGCCGACCGCCCAGACCGATATTTCCCGTATCGCTACGGCGAGTCCGTCTTCGAATACATCGGCCGCCGCTGGGGCGATGACGTCATCGGCGACATCATGGCTGATGTACCGAGCGTCGGCGTCGAGCACGCGATCGCGCGGCAGTTGTCGATGTCGGAGTCCGACTTGAGCGATGCCTGGCGGGAATCGATCCGCGAGACATACCTGCCGTCGGTCGCCGACCGTCAGCGGGTTCGCACATTCGCCAAGCCTGTGCTGACGGCGCGGCGCACGGGCGGGCGCGACATCTACTACAATCCGGTGCTCTCCCCGGACGGCACGTCGATCGTCTTCATCGCCACGGGAAGCTTTCTCCGCGGCGAGGTCTTTCCGGACCTGTGGCTCGGCGACGCAATCACCGGGAAGCGCATCGCCCGACTCGTACGCACGGCGACGAACCCGGACTTCGAGGAGTTGCGCATCGTCTACTCGCAACCCGCGTTCTCACCGGACGGCCGTCTCCTGGCGTTTACCGCGCAGCGTGGCGGGAAAGATGTGCTGTACGTATTGGATGTCGCGCGCAGATCCGTGCGACGGCGCTATCAGCTTCCCGTCGACGGTGTCACCGGGCCCACGTGGTCTCCTGACGGCTCTCGCATTGCGTTCAGCGGCACAAAGGGCGGCGTCACGGATCTCTACGTCGTCGATACGTCCGGCACGGGATTTCGCGCGTTGACGCACGATGTTCTCGGCGACATACAGGCCCAATGGTCTCCCGACGGTCGATCTATTGCCTTCGCGACGGAACGGGGGCCGGGGCTGTCACTCGCCGAGTTGCATTTTTCGAAGCTCGTCATTGCGATCTATGATCTCTCATCTGGAACGATTGACGTCATACCAGATCAGGTTGGATTAAATACCAATCCACAGTGGTCGCCCGACGGTGGGTCGATCGCCTACGTCTCGGACCGTACGGGGACGGCCAATATTTTTCTGTACGATCTGGCGAGCCGGAGCAGCCGTCAGATCACGAACGTCGTTGGGATGGTGAACGGTGTGACTGAATGGAGTCCTGTGCTCTCATGGGCACGCGGCGCCGATCGCCTCGCATTCTCGTATTACGAGAACGGTCACTACGAGGTGTGGGCCGTCGATACCCCTCGCGCGATGCCGACCGTCGTCGCGGCGCAGGACTCGACACCGCTCGCCGCCCCTGCCCGCACGCTGACGCTCGCTCGAATTGACAGCGCCGGCGCCGTGCTGCCTGATACGACGCGCTTCAAAGACTTTGCCTATCATCCGTCGTTCACGGCGGACTATATCGCGCAGCCGACGATCGGCTACGGCGCCGACGCCTACGGCAGCGGGATCTTCGGCGGCACCGCCGTCTTTATGAGCGACTTGCTCGGCGACCAGCATCTCTCGTTCGCCGGCCAGCTCAATGGCAACATCGCCGACGCGATCGCGTTCGCGTCGTATGCGAACCTCGCGCACCGGTTGCAATTCGCGGTCGGTATTTCAGAGGCGCCCGTCTTTCTTCTCACCGGCGATGTGATTGCCCAGACGAATAAGACGGATTCTTTGACAGAGACGCAGGCGCTGACGCGGCAAGTGTATCGCACGGCCTTCGGCCTTGCGCAGTATCCGCTCAACCGGTTCACGCGATTCGAGCTCGGTGCGCGGTTCAACAACATCGATCTGACGACGTACTATCTCGGGCGCACGCTCGTGCCGAGTCAGAATGCCGCATCGGGCTACAATCTCGATAGCACCCGGGGACACGGCGGAACCGATTTTCTGCAGCCGTTCGTCGCGTACGTCCGAGACAATACGCTGCAGTCGTATATGGGACCCATATCCGGGAGCAGATATCGGTTGCAGTTCGAGCCCGCGTTCGGCGTCGAGCATTGGATGGAGTACGCGATCGACTATCGACGCTACGAACCGATCGTGTTCGACTACGTCACGCTGGCGATGCGCGCGATGGCCGATCTCTCGTTTGGCGCCGGTGAGGATTTCATCCCGAAATACATCGGGAACCCCTATTTCCTGCGCGGATACGACCGCGACAACTTCTACACCGGTGGCGGCTGCACGCCGGAAGTCGGGCAGGCGGCCTCGTGCAATCTCAATGAGTTGTTCGGCAGTCGCGTCGCCGTCGGGAACATCGAGTTGCGATTTCCGCTCGAGCGCGACATCCCCGTCGGGTTCGTGCCCGTTGTATTCCCGCCCCTCGATGCCCTCGTGTTCGCCGATGTCGGGATGGCGTGGAGTCGGGGACAGACGGTCTACTTTCAGCGCCCGAGCAACTACAACGAGGCGCTTCAACGCTACCCACTGGCTAGTTATGGCGCGGGGCTTCGACTCAATCTCTACAACATCGCCGTGCTGCGATGGGACTACGCGATCCCACTCTCGATCCACGGCTCCGGCTATTGGCGATGGTCAATTGGACCCAGTTTCTGAGACGCGGCGGGCGTCAGATCGACGTCCCACGTGAGCGTTCCGATGGCGAAACCCGCGGGCGCCGTCACGCGGCCGACATGCCGGAGCCGTCCCGCCGAGCGCAGTTGCGCAATCCGGTCATACAACGGCCCATCGTGCTCATGGACCGCGCTGATCACCGCGTCACCGGCGAAGGCATCGAGTTGCATGGTGTCCGCGATGTCGGATACGACGCGCGTCCCATAGGGACGCCAGAGCGGGCTCTCGGGCCCGCCGCCAACCAGCGCCAGATGCGAGCTACCCGGCGGCAGGAGTGCGAGGACTGGGGCCAATAGGTACGGGTAGTGAGCGGTGCGAGAATAGACCGCCTCCGCGCGAGCGACGAAAGGGCTCGCCGGGAATCGCGCGCGAGCGAGCGCGATCAGCCGCTCCGCCGGAAACAACGGCCGCGCCGGGGTGAGAATGAGCGCGATCACCGTCGTCACCGAGACCGCCGTGGCCAGCATGCGCCACACCCGATGTCGAGCGAGGACGTCGGCCGCTGGCAAACGCAGCACTCCGGCGAGCGGGAGAATGTAAAATGGCGCGAGCAGCCGTGCCGTGGCGTCACTCGCCATGAGGGCCAGAAAGCACAGCAGCGCCACCCAGCCGCCGGCGATCACAAAGCGGGCCGGCAATAGCGCACCGGTTGATGCGGAGTCGTCCCGCCCGCGACGCAGACGCGAGATGCCGGCGACCACCAGACACCAAAGCGCGAGCACCGTCACGCCCAGCCCGAGCCCGGATACCTCCTCCTGCGGCAGTTCGTTGACGGCCAGATGAAACGTGGGAAACTGGTCGGCCAGGCGTTCGGTGACCGGTACGGGAAGTAATCGCGTCGCCTCGCGGCTGATCTCCGGAGCGCGTGGGAGGAACGGCGGCGCGAAGTTGACGAATGCCGCCTGCACGATATTGCCGAGCAGTCCCGTCAGCGGGTCGCCGGCTCTCAGGTGAGTCGCGTTTCCCGGGTCGCCCGTCCACGCGCCGGTGTAGTGGAGATTGAACGCCGCAGTGGGCGCGAAAGACACGATGAGCGCCGCGGTCACCGCGATGGCGCTCAGGAGGCGCCGCCGTAGGATCACTCGCCACGACGGCACCAGCGCGATAGCGCACGGCGCGAGCAACGGCAGATTCGACGCCTTGACGCCGCTGAGCAATGCGGCGGCGAAGCATCCCGCCACCAGCGCGAACAACGACCGCCGGCGACGCGCGACGGCGGCACAATAGAGTGCGGCCAGGAGCAGCGCACAGCCGATGGCGTCGTTGGCGCCGCTACCGGCCTGCATCGCATATACGGGCGCGCTGGGGAATAACCACATCCAGACCCAGGCCGCGTGCCGGCGCACGCCTAGCGCGCGGAGGACGGTGAAGCATAACCCGGGCATCAGCGCGAAGGCGCTCAGATTCAACAGAAAGAACGCGCGGTCGCTGTGAGAGCACGCGTACATCGCGGAGATGACCCACTCCTGGATCGTGCCCGCGTAGTTCATGCGCGTCACATCCGTCGTGATCCAGTGCCACCGCGAGGCCGCGAGCCAATGCAGCACGCGTGGAAAACGATAGATGAGCAGGTCGAAGTTACCGGGCGCATAGAGCGCGCCGCCGACTCCGGCGAACACGAGCTGAATCCCAAACAGCGCCGGCAGTGGCGTGGTGATGCGACGCCGAAACCGGGCGAACCAGACGTGCCGCCGCGCCGGCGCGGGCCAGGCGAGAGATGGTCCCCGCCGGACCCACCACATCCAACAGATGAGCGCCGACAGCGCGGCGGCCGCCCCGTAGCCGGAACACGAGAGCCAGCCCCCTACCGAGAGCATCCAGCCGGCCAGGCATGCGGCGACGATCGCGAACAGCCACGTCGAGACGGGCGTCATCGCGAGTAACTTGGCCACCTACGCGTGGGCCTGCCACGCGCTCGAGCAATGACGCAGCGCCCCCTACCAGTCCCTGTTCAACAGTCGTAGTTTCCGCCGCGTGCGCACCTCGCTCGCGGCGGTGGCGCTCGCGATTGTCGCTTGCGGTCGATCGGACCGGCGCGCTACCTCCACGGCGACGCCGGGGGATCACTCCGCCGCCTCCACAACGACCGCCACACCGCCAGGCCCCGACCCCGTCATCCTTCGCGTTGCACGCGTAGGCGGTGCTCCGTTGCGCGCGTACGCGTACGGTGCGCTCGATACCGCGATCTGGACATCGGTCGACAAGGCCCCGGCCGTCGCGCGCGTGCTGGCGTTCGATGATGATGCCGGCTCGGTAGCGGTGGTCGATGCGCGCGGCGCGCTCCGGCGGTTTGATCTGCGCCAGGGGCAGGTCGCGCCACCACCGACGGTCAAGCTGACGGGTCTGGCGACGAGCGACGGCCAGGCTGTCTATGGAATCGACGCCAAGGGCGAGGTCGCGCGCCTGACGCAGACCGACGCCACACCGTGGATCTTCACCGCCCCGGCGGCTGTGCGCGACGTGGCGCCCCGCCCCGACGGGTCGATCATTGTCGTGGCGGCTCGACGCGGCGGCGCGGGCACGGTTCTGTGGCATCTCCGCCCGCCCGAGTCCAGGCTGCTCGACTCCGTCCTCCTGCCGCCACCCGTGGCCGATCGCGTCGTCCGGACGCAGCTCGGCGAACGGCTGTACCTCCTCACCGATTCCTCGATCGAGCCCGTGCGCGGCCGCGACCTGGCCGCCGTCCCGGCGATCTCGTTCCCTCGAAAGATCCGCGCGGTCGCCGCGACGCCCAGCGGGGACCGGCTGTACGTCGCGCTCGACTCGACGACGACGCTGCAAGTGATCGATCGCTACAGCGATCGTCCGACCACCGGCGTCGAGATCCCCGGGGCTGCCATCGACATGCGGATGGACCCTCTGGGCCGTTATATCCTCGTCCGCCCACTCTCCGGGGACTCGGCGTGGGTCCTTGCGGTGGGAACTGACCACATTGTCGCGACGATTCACACGGCCTGGACGACCGATCTGCCGTTTGTCGGACCTGACGGCCAGGTCGCGACGGCCGTGAAGAACGATGTCGTGTTTGTAGACGCCACGACCGGCGCCAAGAGCCGCGTGGTGGTCGGCGGGGCAAAAGACTATTGGATTCCGATCCGGTGGAACGGATTCCGTCCCCGTCCCGCGAGCCTCGACCAGCCTGTCACGTTCAACGGCGTGCAACGCGACACGACGGACACGATCGGGAGGGTCATCGAAAACAGCAAACATGACTCGGCCTTGAATCCTTCCGCGTCACACGCCATAGTCGACACCGCGCACGGCAACATCGGACGGGCAGGGCCGGAGTTCACCGTGCAGTTTGCGGCAGTGTTGAGTCCAGACGCAGCCCGATCGGCGGTGGCACAGATTGCGGCACCGGGTCGCAATCCACGCGTGATCGAGACGAAACAAGAGGGCAGGATCATCTACCACGTCGTCACGGGGCCGTTTCCGACCCGCGCACAAGCCGATGCCGCAGGACGGGCGTCTGGGCGCCCGTACTGGGTCTACGAAGGCACGCCATGACGCTGACCCTCGAGACCGGCAATCACCCCGGAAACACGGTCGTCCGCGTGGGGCTGTCGGGCGTGACGGAGGCCTTGGCGGACGTGACGTCGGCCACCGTCGTCGGTGAGAGCTCGCCCGGAACGGCGCTCGCCGCGATCGCGGCCGGGCGGGCCATGGCGCGCAATCGGATCGTCACCATTGTCGACTTGATCGGCGACGTCGCGCCCCTGCGCGCGCTGGCGGAGGATGACGACCCGCACGGCGTCTCGGACTGCTTCGAGTACGGGATCTCGCCCAAGGCCGTGACGCGTCGCACGCACGCCAACGAGCAGATGTTCGTGATCTCCGGCGGCACCGAGCCGATCGACTACGCGCGCGTGTTGCCGAGCGAACGGTGGGCCAAGCTCATCGCCGAGTATCAGAAGGCGGGTGCGCTGCTGCTGTTCGTCGCCGTCGCGCGCAGCCCGGGTCTCGCCGATCTGATCGCCCGCACGGACGGGGTGATAGCAGTCGGCGCGGTCGAAGGGCATCTGCCGGCCGGGGTGACGATCTTGGCGAACGCGACGCCACCACCACGCCGGATCGTCGCCCGTCGCTCGGACGAAGACAACGACGCGGGAAGCCGTTTGGGGCGCCGCATCGCGGTCGTGGCCGCCGCCGCGATCATCGCATTCGCCGCTTGGCTCGTCGTCTCTCCGCGCCACACGGCCCAGGCGGTGGCGGCCGCGCCGCCGCGCCCTGACACGGTCACCACGGCCGCGAGCGCCCAGCTCGGGACGCCGGTGCCGGGTCCAGCGGAGCACGCGCCGGGAAGCGCCGAGTTCGCGCTGCGCGCCTCGACCGCGCCGACGTACGCCGCGGCATTGCGTCTCGTGCGCGACAGCGCGATTAGCGCGATTGGCCCCGCCACGGTGGTGCCGGTCGGTGATTCCAACGGGACCACTCGGTTCGAAGTGATCGCAGGCGCATACGAGGACTCCGGGGGCGCCGAGGCCGCGGTCGCCGCGCACGGTGGCACCGTGGTCCACGTCCCGCTGGCGCTCCGCCTCGCGGACTCCTTGCCGACCGACTCGGCCCACGCGCTCGCCGCCCAGTTCGTGAAGCGCGGGGTTCCGGCGTACAGCCTGGAGTTCTCGAAGGGCCTCGCGGCCGTCTATGCCGGCGCGTTTGCCGCCGGCGATGACGCCCTACCTCTCATCACGTCGCTCCGACGGGCCGGACTCAACCCGGTCCTCGTCCTCCGAACAGGCCGACCGTAGACAGTAGATGCGATTGACCAAGCTGGAGCTACACGGGTTCAAGAGCTTCGCCGACCAGACTCACCTGCTCTTCGAACCCGGAGTCACCGCCATCGTTGGCCCCAACGGCTGCGGGAAATCGAACGTCTCCGACGCCGTCCGGTGGGTGCTCGGCGAGCAGCGCATCCGCACGCTACGCGGCGGGGCGAAGATGGACGAGGTCATCTTCCAGGGCTCCTCAGCCCGGCGCGCAGTCAACGTGGCCGAGGTGTCCCTGCACTTTGACAACTCGGACGGCACGCTGCCCATCGCGTTTCACGAGGTGGTGATTACCCGCCGTCTCAGCCGCTCCGGGGACAGTGACTACTTCCTGAATCGCTCGCCATGCCGTTTACGCGACATCCAAGACGTCCTTCGCGGGACCGGCTTGGCTGCCGACGCCGGCGTCGTCATCGAAAGCAAGATGATCGACGCGTTGTTGTCGGATCGCCCGGACGAACGGCGTGAGTTGTTTGAAGAGGCGGCTGGCGTTGGACTGTATCGTGATAGACGGCGGAGTACGGAGAGACGGCTCGAAGAGACCGCGGTCGATCTGAAACGCCTCGACGATCTGCTCAGCGAGGTGCAGACGCACGTCAGGTCCTTGGCGCGCCAACGGAAGCGTGCCGAGCGATACGCTGAATTGATGTCGCGCCGCTTGATCGCCGAAGTCTCGCTCGCCCTGCGAGACCTGGAGTCGACCGATGCCGAGCTGAGTACGGTCACCGCTCGCCTCGATCAACTCATCCTCGAAGTACCCGCCTCACAGCAAGCGGTCGCCGATTCCGAGCGCTCTCGCGAAGAAGCGCAGCTCGCGCGAGGCGAAGCCGAAGCGCGCCGCGCAGAATTGTCGCGACTCGTCACTGAGCTGCGCCAGCGCGTGAACGAACGCCGTGCCGAGATCGCGGTCGCCGAGGAACGGCAACGCAATTCATCGACCCGTCGTCAGCGCGCCGAGGATGAGCGGCGCGATGGCGTGGCGCTCGACGAGCGCGTGCGGGCCGAGCGGGATCAAGCGGATGCCGACCGGGTCGCGGCTGAGCAGGAGGTCGCACGCGTCAGCTCCAGCTTGAGCGAGGCGACGGCGGCCGAAGAGACCGCCCGTGGTGCGGTGAGTCGCGCACGCGAGGCGCTCGACCGCGAGGAACGCGAGCTCCGGGAGCTCCGTGATCGCGTCGGACGCCTGGCCATCGACCAGGCAGCAGCCCAGCGCGAGCATGGAGAAGTTGGCGATCGCGTCGGCGCGCTCGACACCGAGCGCGAATCATTGGGTGACCGCGCCCATGCTATCGCTCGCGAAGTCGACGTGGCGACCGAGGAGCTCGCGCTCGCCACCGATGCCGCCGAGCACGCGACGACGGCCGAAGCCACCGCTCGCGCCGCGCTGCAGTCCGCACAGACCACCGAGGCTGACCGCCGCGGCGCGGTGGCGCGTGTGACCGAGACCGTGACCGCCCTCGATGGCAAGGTCACCGCACTCGAATCCTTGGAGCGAGAGCGCGTCGGACTCGCCCCGGCAGCCGCGCGACTCCTGGCCGAGCGAGGGCGCCGATTCGGAGAGGACTCGATTCTCGGCCCGCTCAGCGATTTCGTGGTCGCCGATCAGGACGCCGCCGCGGTCGTCGAGCGATTCCTTGGCGCGACATTGCATGCGGTCGTCGTTCGCGATCGCGCGACCGCCGATGCCGTCCGGGCATGGCACGCCGAGAGCGACCCAGGGCCACTGCTGCTGCTGCCGCTCGACGCCGAGATTCCGGCAACGAGCGCGGCCGGTTTGAGTGAACGCGTGAAGGCCGAGTCGGCTGTCGCCGGGTGGATCCGTGTGCTCCTTGGCGGAGCGCGGGATCTCGGGGACGGCGTCGCATTCGAGGATGGCCGGGGAGCGGTGTGGCTGCCAGGTACCGCCGCGGGGCCGGGTCCTCTCCGCCGGCGCGGCGAAATCGCCGCCTCGCGCGTCGCCCAAGCTGACGCGATCCGCGGGCGCGACGCGGCGGTCCGCGAGGCGGAGATCGCGCGCGCGGCGCTCGCCGAGACGGCCGAGCGAGCGGTCGCGGCGGCGGAGGCGGCATCGGTCGCGAGGCAAGCCGCGCGGCGGGCGACGGAGCATCGCGATGATGCGGGGCGCCGGCGCTCGCGGGCCGAGCGGGATCTGGCCGACGCGGCATCGCTTGCCGAGTGGCTCGCGCAGCGCTCGCAGGTGCTGTCCGAGAAGCTCGCCGGGTTGGCCGCGCAAGCGGGCGAAGTCGAAGCGCGACTCGTCGAGCGGGAGGGCGCGGCGGGTGGGACGCGTGCGGCGATCGACGCCGCGACGGCGGATCACGAGGCGGCGCGCGAGCGGCGTACGGCAGCACAGGTTGCGGTGGCGCAGGCCGAGGCGCGGCTCCACGTCGCCGCGGATCGCGCGCGGCGGCTCGGCGACGAGCACGCCGCAGCCGCCACGAAACTCTCGGCTCTCGAGACCGAGTTGCAGTCCCTTTCGGCTGCTGACGCCGAGTTGGCGGCGCAGCTCGCCGTCTGGCGCGTCGATCTCGCGGCGCGCGAGGCGACGCTCGGCGATGGCGAGACGCAGCTCATGAACGCCGAGCTCGCGGTCTCGGCGGCCGACGAATCGCTCATGCGCAGCGAGCGGGCGCTGCACGATGCGCGTGCGGCCTCGGACGCCATGGCGACGGAGTCGCATCGGGCCGAGTTGCGACGCACCGAGCTCGTGGCGCGCTCGCAGACTGTGCGCGATCGGGTTGAGACCGAGTGGCATCGGTCGCTCGATGTGCTGCGGGCTGAGGTGGAAGTGCACAGCGCGCCTGACGGCGCGACCGTGGACGGCGAAGCAAGCATAGAGACCGTGCGCGCCGAGGCGGCCGAGCTGAGAGAGCAGATCGCCGCGCTGGGTCCCGTGAACACGCTGGCGATCGAGGAGCACGACGAGGAGTTGAAGCGACTGGAGTTCCTGACCAGCCAGCGCACAGACCTCGCCGACGCAAAGAATTCGCTGCAGCAAGCGATTCGCGAAATCGACACGACCGCGCGCGACCTGTTCCTGACGACGTTCGCGCAGGTCCGCGACAACTTCCGCCAGATCTTCATGACGCTGTTCGGCGGCGGCGAGTGCGAGCTGCGGCTCGAGAATCCGGAGGCGCCACTCGATTGCGACATCGAGATCCATGCGTCGCCGCGCGGCAAGCGGACGCAGCGGATCCACCTGCTGTCCAGCGGCGAGCGCGCGTTGGTCGCCCTCTCCCTGCTTTTCGGTATATTCTTAACGAAGCCGAGTCCGTTCTGTCTACTGGATGAGGTCGACGCGCCGCTCGACGACCAGAACATCGGCCGCTTCGTTCGCATGCTGCTGGAGTTCAAGTCCCGGACGCAGTTCATCGTCATCACGCACAACCCGCGGACGACGACGGAAGCGGCGGACGCGGTCTACGGCGTCACGATGCAAGAGCCCGGCGTGTCATCGCTCGTCGGAGTGCGTTTACGCCAGGAGACTGCGCTCGATAGCGCGGCGGACTGAGAGATATGCTCGTCGTCATGAAACACGGCGCGGCGCAGGTCGACATCGACCGCGTGGTGCGCACGATCGAAGAGATGGGGTACCAGGCCGCGCCGATGCCGGGTGCGCAGCGGACGGCCGTGGGCCTCGTCGGCAACGACGGCCGCGTCGACAGCTCGCGCATCGAGGCGCTGCCGGGCGTCGCGCAGGTCATTCACGTCACGCAGCCGTACAAGCAAGTCTCGCGCGAGTGGCGGCAAGAGAATACGGTCGTGACGCTCGCCCCTGGTGTGACCGTGGGCGGTACCGACGTGGTGATCATCGCCGGGCCCTGCTCCGTCGAGACCGAAGAACAGATTCTCACCGCCGCGCGTGCCGTCCGCGCCGCAGGGGCCACTGCCCTCCGTGGCGGGGCCTTCAAGCCGCGCAGCTCGCCGTATGCGTTCCAAGGGCTTGGCAAACGAGGCCTGGAATTATTGGCGATGGCCAAGAAGGAAACCGGGCTACCCATCGTCACTGAGGCAATGGACGAAGAAGGCGCGCATCTGGTGGCCGAGTACGCCGACTGCATTCAGATCGGCGCGCGGAACATGCAGAACTACTCGCTGCTGAAATGCGTTGGCCGCCTCGACAAGCCCGTGCTTCTCAAGCGCGGACTTGCCGCCACGGTCAGCGACTTACTCCTCTCGGCTGAGTACATTCTGGCCGAGGGCAATGGTCAAGTCATTCTTTGCGAGCGCGGGGTGAGAACGTTTGACCCCGCGGCACGGAATATGTTTGATCTTACGGCCGTGCCCACTGTTCACACGCAATCGCACCTGCCGATTATTGCTGATCCGAGCCATGGGACGGGTGCGCGAGATAAAGTCATCCCTATGGCCCGCGCGGCGCTGGCGGCTGGCGCCGATGGCATTATCGTCGAGGTCCATCCGACCCCGGATCGCGCGTTGTCGGACGGCGCGCAGTCCCTGTACCCCAACCAATTCGCGCAGCTCGTCGTCGAGTTGCGTCTTATTGCTCAAGCGATCGGTCGCGCGGTGGAGTCACCATGCGTATAGTCCTGATCTTGGCCCTCTGTGCGTCGCGCGCCGGTGCGCAGGTTGTGGACGACGTGCTCACGCGCGCCCACACCGCGTACGAGCACGTCAGCACGGTCAAAGCCTCGTTCGAGCAGATCCTGACGAGCGGACTCACCGGCGACACGTCGAACGCCAAGGGCGAGATGCTGCAGCTTCGCCCGAACCGGTTGTCGGTCAAGTTCATCGAGCCGGCCGGCGACCGTATTGTCGCCGACGGCACGTGGCTCTGGGTCTATGCGCCGAGCGCGACGCCTGGCCAGGTGATCAAAATGCCGCTCGCGGGCAACGATGACAACGAGGCGGCCGCGGTCGACTTCGTGCGCGAATTCACGGATTCCCCGCGCACGCGCTTCGACGTCACGCTCGGCAAGGCCGACACGGCGCTGGGACACAAGGCGCACATCCTGGTGCTCATACCCAAGAAGCCCGGGCAGTACACCATGGCCACCGTCTGGGTAGACGACGACGATGGCATCGTGCGTCAGTTCCAGGTCGTCGACGGCACCGGGTCGACGCGCCGCATTCGGTTCACCAAGCTCGCGTTCAATGTCCCGGTGGACAAATCCCAGTTCAGCTACACCCCGCCGAGCGGCGTGAAGATCGTCGATCGGCAGGCGATGCTGAACGGCTCAGGGATGTAAGGGGCGGTTCTCGCGCGCGAGCTCGATCGCGATCCGCGTCGCCGCCACGTAGAGATCGCGAACGGCGGGATCGTCGGCCAGCGCCGCGATGTTCCGCTCGATCGTATCCACATCGCCCCGCGCGGCCGGCCCCGTGAGAGCCCGCTCCGGGCCGAGCGCCGCCACGTGGTCGATCGATACCCGCATCAAACGCGACACGGCCGCGTGCGCCTGTGCCGCCTCGAGCCCTGAGCGTCGCATCGTCCGCTCGGCCGCCGCCGCCAGCACCGCGGTAAAGTTGGCGGCGATGACCGCGGCGGCATGATATCCAGCCTTGGCGCCGGCCGGGATGGCGAGCACGTGCGCTCCGATAGCGGCCGCGAGCGACTCAGCCACGGCGATCGCCTGGGCATCTCCATCCACGCCAATCCAAGCGTCACGGAGCATGGTCGGCCCCGTGTCGGGATCAGCCAGCGGCACGAGCGGATGAAACGTTCCCACCGGATGGCCGGCCTGACGGAGCGCGTTCAATTCGGCCTCCGGATCCGTTCCCCCGCTCGCGTGCAGTACTACGGCTTTGTCCTGGAGATCGCGCAGACCACACAGCGCGGCAGGGAGGTCTCCATCCCGCACCGTGACGAGCACGACGTCGGCGGGTGTGATGGGATCGCCGCGGCCAATGAGATCGACGGCGATGCCGGCGGTGGCGAACGCGTTGGCGATCGAGCGACCAGCACGTCCGGGGCCGAGGATGGCGACCCTCAAGGCTTACTTATGCGCGGTAGTCAGCCGCAACAGATCAGCGGGTGACGTCGCTTTGCTGGCGAGATCCGCGGCCACGACCAGCACGGAATCGTGCGTGAGCGAGCGCGTGAACAACCCATCGACGCCGAACACGTACCGCGTCATCTCGGTCGCTAATTGTTGATCGACGTAGTGCGCCGCCGCGTCGTAGGTCGCGCGATCGAGCCCGATGCCTTTCGCGCGCATCCGCTTGTACAACTCGTCCCGCATCGCCGGCGTGACCGCGAAATCCGGAGACGAGAGCGCGTGCGTGCCTTCGAGCGACAGCGCGTACGCCGTCAACGCATCGCGAAATGCCGGCAGCTTGGAGCCGAGCGCGGTCTCGAACGCCGCCTGGGCATCGGACACGCCAGGGTCGCTCACGATCACGTCGGGCGTGATGCCCCCGCCGCCATACACGATGCGGCCGCCCGAGGTCTGATACTGCAAGCGATGCGTGGTGTCCGCGCTGGTCGAGTCGGGGGCACTATCGTCGTCCTCCGGCTTGGCGGTCGGACGACTGATGCTGCGGCCCGACGGCGTGAACCACCGCGCGGTGGTGAGCTTGAGCGCGCCGCCGCCGTCGATTTGGATGAGCGACTGTGCGCTCCCCTTTCCGTAGGTCGGCGTCCCGACGAGCACCGCGCGGTCATGATCCTGGAGCGCGCCCGCGACGATCTCGGCCGCGCTGGCGGTGCCGCGATCGACGAGGACGACGAGCGGCATATCCGCCCACTGCGCCGGATCGTGATCAACGAACTGTTGAGTCGCTCCAGGCGTCCGGCCGCGCAATGACACGATCGTGTCACCCCGCGCGAGGAACAGTTCCGAGACCTGGACGCCCTGGGTGAGCAGCCCGCCGGGATCGTTGCGTAGGTCGAGCACCAGCGACTTGGCCCCGCGGCTCCGCAGCGAGTCGACCGCGTGCTTGAGCTCCCGCGCCGTCGAATCGCTGAACACCGTCACGTGCACATAGCCGACACCGGGCCGGATGACCGCGGCGCGAGGAACCGCGCGTACGTGAATCTCCCGGCGCGTGACGGTGATCGGGATGCGGGCTTCGACGCCGGGACGTTCGACGGTCAGGTGCACGACCGATCCAGGCTGGCCACGCAGCGCCTTGCTCGCTTCGTCTTGCGTCCACCCCTGGGTGCTTTGCCCGTCGACTTCAACGAGCCGGTCACCCGTGCGGAGGTCCGCCCGCTCGGCGGGCGATCCCGGCACGGGCGCGAGGATCGTGATCCATCCGCCACGAATGTCGATCTGCACGCCGAGGCCGATGTACGACCCATTCGTGGTCTCCTGCAGCCGCATGAAGCGGTCGGCGGAGAGATACGCCGTGTGCGGATCACCGAGCTCGTAGAGCATGCCGGTCACGGCGGCGTGGTACATCGAGTCCTGGCCGATCGAGTCGACGAAGTGGTGCTGGACGTGGTCGGCGACCTCGTCGAACAGCTCGGCGCCCGTGCCGCCCACCTGCACGCGATGCAACGGCCCGGTCGACCCGCGGAGCCCGTTCTCCAGGAACCACCCGCCGCAGATGACCGCCGCGCTCAATGTCCCAGCGACTATGACTGCCCGTGACCGCACCCTACACCTCCGCTACTTGAGCGACCGCCGCCCACACGCGATCGGCGACTTCGTCCTCACTTCCGCGCGCATCGATCCCGACGATGCGGCCGCATTCGGGATGCTCCCGTTGCCAGGCCTTGGTGAGAAACATACCGAATGCGCCGGCCACGCGTTCATAGAAATCAATCCCCGAGCGCTCGATTCGATCCCCTTCCCCCGCCCTGGCGCGCGCGTCCTCGGGCGGAAGCGCCAGCACGACCGTGAGATCCGGGACCCGCCCGAGGGTCGCGAACGCGTTGATGCGGCGCACGTCCTCTTCCGGCAGACCCCGGCCGGCGATCTGATAGGCGTACGTCGAGAGAAAAAACCGGTCCAACACGACGGTCCGACCCGCGGCGAGCTCCCTGGTCACCTCGGGCACAAGCTGCGCCCGAGCCGCCAGAAAGAGCAGCAGCTCGGCCCGGTCGTTTACTCCCGCTCCTGATAGATCCAACAGGATCGCCCGGATGCGCTCGCCGAGGGGGGTGCCACCCGGCTCGCGCAGGGACACCGCATCGATACCCCGCTCGCGCAGGTGGGCGATGAGCCGCTCGACCTGGGTCGTCTTGCCGACGCCATCCGCGCCCTCGAGCACGACCAGGCGTCCCGACACGGGTCAGCCGAGCGTGATGATCGAGCTCGTCGCACCCTTCCGGATGCCGTCGAGGATCCAGTTATTCACGCGCAGCATGATCTTGTCGAAGTTCTCCTGGGCCGCGACGGCTCGCTGATAGACCGTCTTCCCCTGAATGCTGCCAAGGAGCTCGTCGAGCCGGTGTTCCATCTCTGGCGTCGGGTTCTCCCCGCGCTCGATCATCTGCTGCGCTTCCTGTCGGACGCGCTCCATCTGCTGTAGCGTCGCGACGGCCTCGCGATCGTCGTTGAGCGCCTCGTTCGCGCGCTTGACGGCCTGATATTCGGAGCTTTGGCCGATCATGCGGCCGAGCTCCACTGCCTTTTCTTCAAGAGTCATCGTGCGATCCTATATAGCGTGCCAACACGAACCGCTCTCTTCCCGCGAGGTCGAGCCGGACTTGGCACTCGACATACCGCCCATCCGACATCACAAGCTCGGCGGCCAACGACGCGCGACGCGCATCGACTTCGAGAGCCAGGAGG
Organism: Gemmatimonadaceae bacterium; assembly: GCA_035486035.1. Taxonomy (GTDB): domain Bacteria; phylum Gemmatimonadota; class Gemmatimonadetes; order Gemmatimonadales; family Gemmatimonadaceae; genus DASRDS01. The sequence continues at coordinate 4,131 of DATHNL010000022.1, read as the reverse complement.
CCACCGATGTCGAGCACCGTCGGCGCCCCTCGCACGATCTCGCGGATCGCCGCCATTCCGCCATCGGCGGCGAGGAGCGCGACCGGGGGTTCCCAGTCTCGGACACTCGCATCCAAGGCATCGTCGTACGAAATGTACGGTGGATTCGAAACTATCGCCTCGGCTCGTTCCCCCATCACCGGCGCCAGCCAGGACCCCTGCCGCAACTCGACCAGGGTGCTCACGTTCGTCGCGGCGACTGCCAGTGCGTCGGTTGAGATATCTGTGCCTATCACCCGCGTATACGAGCCTTCAGTTGCCAGGGCCAAAGCTATCGCGCCCGACCCTGTCCCGAGGTCGATGACCGTTCCGGTTCGACGCTGGGCCAATACCAGGTCCACCAGCACCTCTGTCTCCGGCCGGGGGATCAGCACGCGCTCGTCGACATTGAGCGTGAGGTGCCTGAACGCAGCCCGCCCTACCGCGTAGGCCAGTGGTGCACCCGCACGGAGTTTGCGCGCCGCTTCGCGTGCGCGCATAACCATGTCGGGCGACGCCGGCTCGCCGGCATGCAGGGTCGGCCAGGATCGCGGGCGATCGAGGAGGGCCGCAACCAACTGGCGCGCTTCGCGCGTGTCACCGAGGTAGGTCGCGAGATCGTAGACGAGCACGCCGACCGTCTTAGGCACTGTCTGAGCCGCCGAGGCGTTCTTCCATGTTCGCCATCGCGAGCGCGTCGATGAACGGCTGAATGGAGCCGTCGATTACGGTATCGAGATCGTGCCGTGTGAGGCCAATGCGATGATCGGTCACGCGGCTCTGGGGGAAGTTGTACGTGCGGATCTTCGCCGAGCGATCCCCCGTGCCGACCTGGCTGCGACGCATACGCGACCGCTCGGCCTCTTGCTCGGCGATTTTCGCATCGAGCAGTCTCGCGCGGAGGACCTCGAAGGCTTTCTGCTTGTTCTGCAGCTGCGATTTCTGGTCCTGTTGACTGACCACAATGCCGGTCGGGAGGTGCGTGACGCGGACCGCGGAGTCCGTCGTGTTCACGCTCTGGCCTCCTGGTCCCGACGAGCGAAAGACGTCGATCTTGAGGTCCTTCTCGTCGATCTGCACGTCGATCTCCTCGGCCTCGGGCAGCACCGCCACGGTGGCGGCCGAGGTATGTATCCGGCCTTGGGCTTCGGTCACTGGGACACGCTGAACGCGATGGACGCCGGACTCATAGCGCAGGGCGCCATAGGGGCCCGTGCCATCGATCTTCATGATGACTTCCTTGAGTCCCCCGAGGGTGCCGTCGGAATACGAGAGGTACTCGACCTTCCAGCCGCGGCGCTCGGCGTACCGCGTGTACATGCGGTGGAGATCAGCGGCGAACAGCGCGGCCTCGTCGCCGCCGGTACCCGCGCGGATCTCGACGATCGCCGGACGGTCGTCGAGCGGATCGTGCGGAACGAGCAGCGGCTTGAGCTGGATCTCTAGTTCCGCGATCGCTTGCTCCAGGCGCGCGATCTCAGAGCGGGCCATCATGGCCATCTCCGGGTCGTCAGACGCAGCGAGCTCGCGCGTGTCGACGAGATCGCGGTCGAACTTCAGCAGGCGACTCCCGACTTCGACGACTTCGGTTAGCCGCTGGTTCTCCCGCCCGAGCGCGCGCCGCGCCCTGGCGTCGCGCATTGTCTCGGGATCGAGTAACTGGCGCTCCACCTCGGCCGCACGTGCGAGCGCGTCGGCGAGACGGTCGCGGAGGCTCAGTCTTTCTTCCCGCCGTACTTCTGCCGGAAGCGCTCAATGCGTCCCGCAGTGTCGACCAGCTTCTGCTTTCCGGTGTAGAACGGGTGGCAGTTCGAGCAGATGTCCGTATGGATCTCCGCCTGGGTCGAGCGCGTCTCGAATGTATTGCCGCACGCGCAGACGACCGTCGCGGTTGCGTATTCTGGATGGATGTCGGTTTTCATAGCCTTTTAACTTACTTCGTTCGCTGGGAAACTGATAGGCCTTTCCCGGCGGGGCCAATGTCCTATGTTCCCGCCCAGCATGGAAATAGCCGACTTCCTCGCCACGGTTCCCCTCCTCGGGCAAATCCCGCCCGACGAGCTCCAGCGGTTCGCGGAGGTGACGCGCGAGAAAGACTACCCGAAAGGCAGCGTCATCCTGTTCGAGGACGACCCCGGCGACTCCCTGTATATCGTGCGGGAAGGCCGCGTCAAAGTTGTCCTGGTTGGCGAGGACGGCCGGGAAGTGATCCTGGGCGTCCTCGGCGTCGCCGAGCATTTCGGCGAACTGTCGCTGATCGACGACCAGCCGCGGTCGGCGCATGTGATCGCGATGGAAGACTCGAAGCTCCTCGTGCTGCGGCGCGACGACTTCCGGCGGCGAGTCGAGGCGACTCCCGCGGTTGCTTGGGCTCTCCTGTCTGAGCTCTCCCGGCGCTTGCGGCGTGCCGACGGGAAGATCGGCGGGTTGGTCCTGCTCGACGTGCCGGGTCGCATTGCCCGGCTGCTCCTCGATTTCGCCGAGGAGGCGGGCGGCGGCACTATCGACAAGCCGCTCACCCACCAGACGATCGCGCAGATGATCGGGGCGAGTCGTGAGACGGTATCGCGCGCCATGCGTGAGTTTCAGGACGCCGGGTGGATCGGCGTCGAGCGCCGGCGCATCTCGGTCACCGATCGCGCTGCACTTCTCGCTCGGGCTCAGGCCCGCGAATGATGCGCGCCCGCGTGTGACCCGCGTCACATGCGCCAGGTGACTTTTCGTCTTTCCGGGATGCCCGGATGACCACATTTTTGTCAGCATGACCGGACGACTCGGCCGCCCGCGATGACGCTCACCGTACGGTTCTGGGGCACGCGTGGCTCTATACCCAGCCCGGGCGCCCAGACCGTGCGCTATGGTGGGAACACGCCGTGCGTCGAACTACGGACGCCGGAGGGCCTGCTGGTCGTCCTGGACGCCGGCACGGGCATTCGCGAGCTCGGTCGCTCGCTGATCGACCGCGCGAACGGGCAGCCGATCCGTGGGGACATCTTCCTCACGCACGCGCACTGGGACCACATCCAGGGTTTGCCATTCTTCGCCCCGGTTTTCCAAGAGGGCAACCACTTTACGATCTGGGGCTCCAAGTCGATGGAGACGAGCTTGAGTCGCGTCGTTCGCGACCAGATGTCCCCCGTCGTCTTTCCCGTCACGTTCGACCAACTCGCGGCGACCATCGAGGTGAAAGAGTTGTCCGACCGCGTCTCGCTGCATAAGGCATTCGATGTTCGGGCGTTTCCGGTACAGCACCCCGGTGGCGCATTAGGGTATCGCTTCGCGGCATTGACCAACGGAAACGAGCCTCAACGCGCGCTCGTCTACATATCGGACAACGAGTTGAGGCAGACAGAGCATTATGAGTCACTGGTCGCCTTCTGTAAGGGGGCCAGTGTCCTGGTGCACGACTCGATGTTCACGGTCGAGGAGTACCGGCAGCATGTCGGCTGGGGGCACTCGACGTATGACGATGCAGTCGAGTTGGCCCTCGAGGCCGAGGTGGAGCGGCTCGTGTTGTTTCACCACAAGCCGGAGCGCACCGATGACGAAGTCGATCGTCGGACCGATGAGTGCCGTTCGCTCGTCGCCCGGCGGGGTGGCACGCTGGAAATTCTGGCTGCCGCTGAAGGGCTCACGCTCAAGGTTTGAAACTCCCGCGGGGGGACGCACCATGATTCGCTACGCTATTGCAACGCTCGCCGTGCTCGCCGGCGTGGCCGCCGCCCAGGCGCCCGACAGTCGGCCGACCGTCGCCGTCATGTACTTCGACAATGGCGCGATGGGCAAGCAGCATGAGGATTTCGATGCGCTGACCAAGGGCATCTCCGGCATGCTGATCACCGAGCTCGCCCAGGACCAGCAGATCCGTGTCGTCGAGCGCGATCAGCTACAGCACCTGATGGATGAGCAGAACATCGATCCCAAGCGGGTCGACCAGTCGACCGCCGTGCGCCTCGGCAAGCTCCTCGGCGCGCACCACATGATCTTCGGAGCGTTCGTCACGGATCCGAGCGGCCGCATGATCCTGACCAGCCGCGCCGTCAACGTCGAGACGTCGCAGGTCGAGTACGTCGCCCGGGTGCAGGGCAACTCGAATAACGTCCTCACGATGAT
>DATHNL010000021.1:0-8317 GCA_035486035.1 Gemmatimonadaceae bacterium | reverse complement strand
GGCGGCTCTGGCATGCGCGAGCGCCCACACCGGCGTGCACGCCAGGGACGCATCGGCACTGTCGGACGCCACCCGGACCGCATATGGGCAATACGGTCTCATCGACCTGCCGTCCGGGGCCGTCGGCCGGTTCTTCTTTCTCGCCAGCGCGACGCCCGACTCGACCAAGGTGCTCTTCATCGTGGGTGCCGTGCCGTCCGACGGGCTCGACCTGGCGCTGACGCGCGGCGGCGCCATCGTCCATCGGTTCCACATGTCCCCTGGCAAATTCCTGCAAACGCTCAGGCTCGCGCCTGGCGTGTACGACCTCACCGTGGGGTCATACGCTCAGTCCGTCGTGGTACCAGGCCTGGGACGCACTGCACTCGCGCAGCCGATTCCGATGAACTCCACCGCGATCATCGGCAGCGATTCCGCCATCGACGTGTACCTGGAGGCCTATGGCGCCTCGGACGCGCCGGTCACGCTCTGCGCGCCCGGTTGGTGCGACACGCTCGCGCTCCGTCGCAACGGCGACGTATCCGGCGGTACGGTTCAGGTGCCGCTCTCTCGGTTCGCGCCCGGAGTAACGACACTCGTGTTGGCGCGTGGATGGGACAGCGCCAAGTCGGCGGTGTTCGTTGGCTTCTCGTACCCGATCGTCGACTCGTTCGACCACGCACTCGATGCGCTTCGATATCTCGCGCCGCCTGAGCGGCTCGATTCGTTGCGGACCGCGGCACCCGACCAGAGGCCGCAGGCGTGGGCCACGTTCATGGCCCAGTACGGATCGCGCCTTCCGGCGTATTTCTCCCGGGTGAGCGAGGCGAACAAGCGGTATGGCGAGAGGGGCACACCGGGTTGGCAGACCGACCGCGGCAGTGCCTATCTGCAGCTGGGCGATCCCGACCAAGTGTTCGTCGAGCCCGACGTCGAGATCTGGGTCTATACCCGGTATTTCGGGCGGCTCAGGTTCGACCATCACCGGCTCGTCCCCGAGAGTCGTCAGATGCTCGCGACCCTCGTGGCCCAGGCGCGATCTGTTCGATGACGTTCGCGCGCGAGCTGACGCGAAAGGCGTTGCACTTGGTGTTCGCCGGCGTGCCACTCGCTCTCACCGCCGGCGCTAAGCGCGACGTGGTCCTCGCCATACTCGGTGGCATGCTTGCTGTGGCCGTGGTGCTGGAGGTCGCGCGAGGCCGATCCGCGGCCGTCGCGACGACCTTCACGCGGGCGGTTGGCCCGTTACTCCGCCCTGAGGAGCGCGACCGATGGACCGGGGCTACTTGGCTGATTCTGGTGTGCCTGGCGGCGGTCTGGATGCTGCCGCGTGGCGACGCCATCGCCGTCACTTGGGCGGCCGCGGTCGGTGACGCGAGCGCCGCGCTCGTCGGCATCCCCCTCGGCGGACGGTTGATCCCGAGAAGCGGTCGTGGCAAGTCTCGTGGCAAGTCTGCTGAGGGGAGCGTGGCGTGTTTCCTGGTCACATTCTTTGGCGCCTACCAACTCGCGGGCTTGAGCCTGGGGCTTGCTCTGGTACTCGCCGCCGTCGCCACGGCGGCCGAGTGGCCCCGGTCGGCCATTGACGACAACGTTCGGGTGGGGGCGGCGACAACCGCCGTGCTGATCATCGCGAGGATACTGGGCCCTTAACTTTCGCTATAGCATGGCTCACGTCACACCTCCCAAGGCTCCACGGCTCTTTCTCGTCGATGGCTACGCGCTCATCTACCGGGCGTTCTACGCGCTGCTCTCGCGCCCGCTGACGACGAAGCGCGGCGAGAACACCTCGGCCGCCTGGGGCATCGCCACGTTCTTGAAGCTGCTGCGTACTGAGCATGGGTTGGCTCCTGGGGAATACCTCGGCTGGGTTCTCGACTCGGGGCTCTCGTTTCGGCACGAGGAGTACGCGGCGTACAAGGCGACGCGACAGAAGCTGAGCGAGGAGCTGCAATCGGATTTCGATAGGGGGATGGAGCGTATCACGGCACTGCTCGAGGCGAATCACGTGCCGGTGATCACCAGTCACGGGTATGAGGCCGACGACGTAATCGGCACGCTCGCGCGCCAGGGTGTCGAGCAAGGCCTCCCGGTCGTGATCGTCTCCGGCGACAAAGACTTTCAGCAGCTCGTTCGCCCAGGCATCTGGTTGCTCAACCCCGGCCGTGGCGGGCCGGCGGATATAAAAGAGCACTGGGTCGGCGTCGAGAACGCCGACGAGCGCCTCGGCGTGCCGCCGTCTCTGGTCACCGACTACTTCTCGATGGTCGGGGATAGCTCGGACAACATCCCGGGCGTGCCGGGTATCGGCGACAAGACGGCCGCCGAGTTGATCCGGCAGTATGGTCCGCTCGAATCGATCCTCGATCACGCGGGCGAGATCACGAAGAAGCGGCCGCGGGAAGCGCTGCTCCAGTACCACGATCAGGCACGCTTGTCCAAGCGTCTCGTGACCATTCATGACGACGTGCCGGTGACGCTCGATCTGGAATCGATCACGGTGCAGGAGCCGGATCGTGACCGCCTGCGTCAGCTGTACATCGAGCTCGAGTTCAATACGCTGGTCAAGGAGCTTGGGCCGACGAGCTCCACTCCCACGTCTGCGGTCAATGATGTCGCCGAGGCCGAGCGACCCGCGGTGCACCCGACGCTCTACGTGACGGTCGAGACGCAGGAGGCGGTCGAAAACATCGTGGCCGAGGCTCGGCAGGCCGGATCGTTCGCGTTCGGCATCGCCACCGCGACGGAGCCTGGCGCGCCGATCCCCGACGATCCGCTGCGGTCGACGATCGTCGGCATCGCGATCTCGCTCGAGCCCTACACGGCGTACTATCTGCCGTTCGGTCACCGCGACTGGCGGTCTGATGGAACCGAGTTGGTCATTACGGGGACGAGCATCGCGGCCAAGGCACTCTCCGCGTCAACCGAGTCTCCGCGGAACCTGCCGCCGCTCAATTCGACGGCCATGGCTTCGCTCGCCGGGTTGTTCCAGGATCCAAGCGTGCGCAAGTCGGCGTATGACGCGAAGCGGCAGCGGCTCGTGCTCCGGAGAGCCGGGATCGAGCTAAAGGGGGTCGACTTCGACCCGATGATCGCGAGCTATGTGCTGGATCCGGGCCGCCGGTCGCACTCGCTCGATCAGCTGGCGCTCGAGTTCTTGGATCTGACACGGACGACGGCCGAGGAGCTGTGCGGCAAGGGCAAGAACGCGATCCCGTTCGACCAGGTGCCGATAGTGTGCGCGCGAGACTACGCGAGCGCGGATGTCGACAGCGTCGGGCGCCTCCGGTCGATCTTCGAGCCCCTGCTCGGTGAGTTGGCGCTGGCGCCGTTGTTCAACGACATCGAGATCCCGCTCAGCAACGTGCTGGCCGAGATGGAGTGGGCCGGCATCACGATCGATGTCGGGCGGCTTCGGGCCATGAAAGAACAGTTCGCGGGCGAGCGGGCGACCGTCGAGCAGGCGATCTACGCTGAGGCGGGCGAGCAATTCAACATCAACTCGAACCCGCAACTGCGGACGATCCTGTTCGACAAGCTGAAGCTCACGGTGCGCAAGCGCACGGCGACTGGCGCCTCGACCGACGCGAGCGTGCTGCAGGAGTTGGCGGACGAGGGGCACGTGCTGCCGGTTATGCTGCTCTCGTACAGGGAGTTGTTCAAGCTCGAAGGGACGTATCTCGACGCGTTGCCGCTCATGGTGCATCCCGATGACGGGCGCGTGCACACGTCGTTCAGCCAGACGGTCGCGGCGACGGGCCGTCTCTCGTCGAACGACCCGAATCTGCAGAACATCCCGATTCGTGGGGAGCTTGGCCGCCAGATCCGTCGGGCGTTCATCCCACGACCGGGCTCGATGCTGATCTCGGCCGATTATTCGCAGATCGAGCTGCGGCTGCTCGCGCATCTGTCGCACGATCCGGCGTTCGTCGAGGCGTTCAAGGCCGGCGGGGATATCCATCGGCAGACCGCGTCGATCCTGTTCGACGTCCCGCTCGATCTGGTGTCGCCGGTCATGCGGGGGAGAGCCAAGACGGTCAACTTCGCGACGATCTACGGCCAGGGCCCGCACGCGCTCTCGCGCCAGCTCAAGATCGAGCATGCGGAGGCGAAAGCGTTCATCGCGCGGTACTTCGAGCGTTTTGGCGGCATTCGCGCGTATCTCGATAACACGATCGAGCAGGCCAAATCCCAAGGGTACGTGCAAACGATCTTTGGCCGTCGGCGGTACATTCCCGAGCTACGCGATCGGAACTACAATATTCGGGCGTTCGGCGAGCGCGCGGCGCAGAACTCGCCGATCCAGGGATCGGCGGCTGACCTCATCAAGATCGCGATGATTCGCATCGACCGCCGACTGAGAGCCGAGCACCCGGACGCGAAGATGCTGCTGCAGGTGCATGACGAGTTGGTGTTCGAGGTTCCGGAGCGCGAGCTCGAGCCCGTCGAAGGGCTCGTCAGACACGAGATGGAGCATGCGGCGGAGTTGACCGTCCCCCTCGTCGTCGACATTGGCGTCGGGCACGACTGGTTGGAGACGAAAGAGTGATACGTGCGCGCGCTGCATCGTGTGCCGTTCTTGCACTGGCGCTCGCGGCGTGCGAGAAGCGAGCCTCGGCGCCGGCGAGTCAGCCGTCAGGAAATGCGGCGAGCGCGAATGCGGGATCGGCGCTGACGTGGGATGATGCCAGCGCGGGCCCCGTGTTGTTCGTCGCCGGCAGCAACGAGACCGAAGCCGCGATCATCTACCCGCACTTCACCGACAGCACGCTCGGCACGGTCTCGACGCTGGACACGGGCGGCATCAGTCGTGGAAAGGCTGACCTGTTTGCGCGCGGCGGTCTCATCGGCACCGCGGTGATTGTGCCGAAGACGGCGGGCGTGCTCGGTGGTGAATGCACGGCATGGCCAACGGCTCACGTGCGATCGCTCGATCGCGCGACCGGTGGTGTTCCTGGACCTTGGGCAGTCGGCTTCGTCACGGGCCATGCGGCGGCGCTCACGATGGACTCGATCGCCGTGCTCTCACCCGTCGACTCGGCGCGCCGTGCGGCCGATATCGCTCGCATCGCATCATCGCTCACGAACGACACGGCGCCGGCGTTCAAGGGGCTGCCATTCGAGGTCCAGCGCGGGGGCCGCTTCTCGATCGCGCCCGGGATCGACGGGATCGCCGCTGTCCTCGCGCGTCACGTGAACGAGGAAGCGAATCCGCGCGAGGAGCACATCTTCCTGATCGCGGAGCGAGACAGCACGCACCAGCCGCTCGCGTGGGTGGCGGCCTATTCTGAACGCGAGTCGGGCGCCGAGGATGACCTGGAGACGAACGAGGTGCTCGCGACGGTGCGTCTCGGTCCCGGTCGAACGCCGACGATCGTCCTGAGTCGTGACTATGGCGACGGCGGTGTCTACTCGCTGATCGAGCGCGCAGCCCCGGGTCAGTGGCGGCTGCGCTGGAGCAGTGCGTACACCGGTTGTTAGCGAGCGAAGTCCAGTTCCCGGCCGTCGATGTTGGCGAACGGGAGGTCGGTGCCGGAAAACACATCGCCCACGATCTTATCGCTGGCCGTGAATCCGCCGACGAAGTTAATGAAGTCGCCCGTCGCCTCCGTCGCGCGGAAATCGAACTGGGCATGACACGTGAATAGGACGTCGATCACACACGAGCTGCCGTCGAGTCCCGTGTGTCCGGCGACTTGGAACGTGCGCGTCGGCCCGCTTCCGATGGGCGTCAGTGTCGCGGTGCCAGTGATCGTGTCGCCGAACTGTCTCAATACGACTTGGAATTGTTGGACTGTCCCGGGCAGCGTCGCGCGGGTGGCGTTCCACGTGCCGGAGAGCGGCCGGGGGTCGGGCGACGTCGACGATGAGCAGGCGATGGCGAATATGAGCGGTAGCACGCAATGGGCGCGCATTGCACTTTCCTCCGTTGCAATGAGAGACCATCGCGAGCGCTCAGCGGGTCACTTCTACTACTGATCTGGGTGTATCTCAGACCGGGCCATCGTAAAGCCGTCGAGCACCATCGTGTTCGTGTCGACCGCTTGGCCGGTGTAGGTAAACGACTCGCCAGCGACGGGCTGTCCGTTGACGAGCGGCACGAACGTGAGCGAGATCGCCGGTCGCTGATATTGGCCTGATACGCGATACGATAGTAAACCCGAAACGGGGAGTCCGGGCCGGGAGGCAGTGCCGCTGACCGCGGTACCCGACTCAGTGATGACCAGACCCAATTCGTTGCCGGCCGGCGTGAGGTCCGATGTCTGGTTCCACGTACCGGCGATACTGTCTGGGGACACCGTGTGGGGCCCCGTTGCCGAGCAGGCGACGCACGTGGTGGCGAGGGCGATCAGCGAGATGCGCATAGGCACTTTACCTATCGGCGGACGAGGGTGATGGTCGGGCCGGCGAAGGGGAACCCCGGCGGCGGCCCGGATCTCTGAAAGATGTCCAGCGACAGCGTGTCGGAGGTCGCGGCGGCTCCAACGAGAGCTCCGTCGGCGTGGAGCGTATCACCCGATGGATCGGCGATCGCCAACGTGACGGGAAACGTGGCTGTGCACGGACACACACAACTGCAACTCGAGATTCCGTTCGAGCCGGTTGTGGTGAGCGGACTGCCGCCGACGGTGCCGGTGCCCGAGACGTGGGTACCGGTCTGCTTCAAGTCGAGCACCATGACGCGCTGCGTCGGGTCTGTCGCGGCCCACTCTCCGGCGACCGACGGGCCCGGCGAGATGGTGTTGGACCTCGAACATGCCGATACGAGCCATGCCGCACCGGCCAGTGCGATTGCTGCACTGCGCATTACACGCCCTCCCGTCTATGCAGACCCACGCGCCGAGACCCTGGTCACGGGCGCCGCGGCGCAGGCGCTCCTGAGCCAGCGGCGGAAGTAGGCGTCCGCCAGGAGATATGGTAGCGCATACGCGACGGTCCACAAGGCGAGCTGGGAGTCGAGCAGTCGCCCGCGCGCCCAGGCGGGGACGCCGAGAAGGATGAGCATGAGGCTGAGCGATGTTACGAGCAACAAGAGACCGGTGAACTTGAGCTCATAGCGTACTCGCCACGGCTCGCCGGCGTTCGCGCCGATGGTGACGCGGCCCGACGAGATGGCCATGAAGAACTTGGGGCCGCCTTTTTTCAGCGACCACGCTGGCGGCATCCGAAACCGGAATCCGCCGATCAGCGAGTGATCGACGCGCGCGCCAAGCGCGGCCAGCTCGTGGCCGACGTGAAATAAGATCTCGCACGTCTGACGCGCCGTGGGCTGCGGTTCGAGCGGAAGCGATCGGATCACTTGCCGAGGGCCGCCGGCGCCGGGTGGCTGCGCCCGAGTGCGGCGAGCGCCACGAGCGTAAGGAGGTAAGGGAGTCCGAGGAAGAGCTGATACGGCGCGGCCCAGCCCATGGCTTGGAAGAGAAACTGGAGTGCTGACGCGGCGCCAAAGAGGAGCGCGCCGATCGCGGCACCGAGCGGGTGCCATCGTCCGAGCGCCACGACCGCGATCGCGATGAATCCGCGGCCGGCAGACATGCCCTCGGCGAACGTGCCGACTTGCGAGAGCACGAGCGTGCCGCCGGCCAGGCCGCCCATGATGCCGCCGAAGAGCACGGCGCCAAATTGCACTTTTCGCGGGTCAATGCCAGCGGCGCGGGCCGCCTCGGGGTTTTCGCCGACGGCACGGAGCGCGAGGCCAAGTCGCGTGCGATAGAGCGCCCACCAGAGGGCTGGCACAATGAGATAGACGAGATACGTGATGGCGGGCTGCGCAAACAACGCGGTCCCTATGATCGGAATCTTGTCGAGCACCGGAATGCCGGTCGCGTGCTGCGTGCTTGCGCGGAGCGCGGCGCCGGTCGCGCCGAAGGCGCGCCGATATAGCGTCCCAGTGAGCCCGAGGCCAAAGAGTGTCACCGCCGTTCCAGTAATGATCTGATCCGCGCGAAGGACGACCGCGAATAACGCAAACAACGCGGCGACGGCCATTCCGGCGAGTGCCGAGGCGATGAAGCCCGTGTAGACCCCAACGGTGATCGATCCGACGAGCCCCGCGAACGCCCCGGTAATGATGATGCCTTCCAGCCCGACGTTAATGACGCCGGCGGATTCGCCAACGGTCTCGCCGAGCGCGGCGAGCGCAAGCGGGGTGGCGGTGCGGACGGTGGCCGCGAGGAAATCAGGCAGTACGTTCACGCGCCTTCGGAATCAGGAATACGAGAATCAGCGTGGCCTCGACGACTGACACGACGACGGAGGGTACACCGGCATCGCGCTGCATCGCCGCGGCTCCGGCTTCGAGTGCGCCAAAGAGGATGCCGCTGGCGATGACGGCGTA
>DATHNL010000020.1:0-8264 GCA_035486035.1 Gemmatimonadaceae bacterium | reverse complement strand
CATACACCGCGTGAAAACGTGACGCGTAGTCGACGCCCAGGTTCGGTGGCGCTTCCATCTGCACCACCGCCAACCGGGCCGCCGGCCGCTCCGTGTGCACCTTGGCCAGGATGGCCTCGAGGTTCGCCCGCAGCGAATCCGTGTCCAGCCCACGCAGTCCGTCATTCGCGCCGGTTTCCAACACGAACACGTCGACCGGACCTCGCAGCAACCAATCGATCCGACGGAGCGCTCCCGCCGAGGTTTCCCCGGAGAGGCCGGCATTGACGACATGATACGGAAGCCCGGCCGAGTCGATCTTCGCTTGAATGAGCGCGGGCCACGCATCGTCGGGATCGAGGCCGAGCCCCGCGGTCAAACTCGTTCCGACGATGAGCACCGTCCGGCGCGCCGTCGTGTCAGCGTGCACCGATGTAGTTTGGACCGACGGCGTTTTGTCCCGTCCGCATGCCAGCAACAGCGCCAGTCCCGCGACCATCAGTCTCATGCTCGTTGCCCGTGAATTGACCAAAGAATATCAAAGCGGCTCGAGGACCCTGACCGTCCTCGATGCCGTCTCGTTCGACATCCCGCAGGGGACTTTCGTCTCCATTGTCGGCCCCTCAGGCAGTGGGAAGACGACGCTCCTCGGACTCCTGGCCGGCCTCGATACCCCAACCAGCGGATCGGTGATCCTCGACGGCGCCGATCTGGCGACGCTCGACGAGGACCGCCGCGCGAAGCTCCGTGGCGAGAAAGTCGGGTTCGTCTTCCAGAGTTTCCAGCTCATTCCCACGCTCACCGCGTTGGAAAATGTCAGCGTGCCGCTCGAGTTGCGCGGCGAGCGCGAGTCACAGTCGGCCGAGCGCGCCCGCGACGTGCTCGACCGCGTCGGACTCGGCGACCGCGTGGGGCATTTTCCAGCCCAGCTGTCGGGCGGCGAACAGCAGCGCGTCGCGATTGCGCGGGCGTTCGCCAACCAGCCGCGGATCCTGTTCGCCGACGAGCCGACCGGCAACCTCGACGCCGCCACGGGCCTCCGCATCGTCGAGCTCCTCGAGTCATTGAACGGCGAATCGGGTTCGACCATCGTGCTCGTGACGCACGACCTCGGTCTGGCGGGACGTGCCGAGCGCATGATCAAGCTGGCTGACGGCCGCGTCGTTCCATGAGTCTCGCGAGAATTGCCTGGCGAGAAAGTCGCAGCACCCGTCGCCGTCTGTTCCTGTACATGGGATCGATCGCGTTCGGTGTCGCCGCGCTCGTTGCGATCGACTCGTTCGCCGCGAATGTCACGCAATCGGTCCGCGAGCAATCCCGGTCCTTGATCGGTGGTGACCTGTCGTTGACCTCACGCGGCCCGCTGCCACCGGTTGCTCGCACGCTAGTCGATTCGTTGCGTGCAAAAGGTGCGCGGGAAGCACACGTGACGAGCTTTGCCTCGATGGCGGTCAATCGCCGCACAGGCCTCACGCGCCTGGTCCAAGTCCGTGCGATAACGCCGAATTTCCCGCTGTACGGCGCTGTCCTCACTGACCCTGTATCGGCCTGGAAAACACTCGAGACACAGGAAACGGTGGTCGTAGACCCCGCGCTCCTCGTGGCGATCGACGGCCACGTTGGTGACACCTTGGCGTTGGGCTATGGACGTTTTGTCATCGCGGGTACCCTACGAACCGTACCGGGTGACGCAGCCATTGCGGCCGCCATCGGTCCCCGCGTGTTCATCCCCGAGGCCGGCCTTGCCGTCACGCAACTCCTGACATTCGGCAGCCGCGCCGAGTACAAGACCGTGCTCGGCGTCAACGCGACGCCGGCGCTCGAGACACGTCTCCGGAACCGACTCGACACGCTGCACGTGCGCGTACAGAGCGCTACCGATACCGACACGGGTCTCACCGATGCCGTCAAGCGCCTGCGCAACTTTCTCGGGGTCGTCGCGCTCGTCTCACTGCTGCTCGGCGGCATCGGCGTCGCCTCCGGCGTCCGTGCATTCGTTCGTCGCAAGATCGACACCGTCGCCGTCTTGCGCTGCCTCGGTGCGACAACCCGCCAGATCCTCTTGATCTACGTCGGCCAGGCGGCCGCGATGGGCCTCGTTGGCGCCGCGGCTGGCGCGCTCCTCGGCGTGGGCCTGCAGTTCGGCTTACCTCTTGCCATTCGCGATTTTCTCCCGGTCGACGTTGACCCGCACCTCGTGCCAGGCGCGATCGGATTCGGATTGATCCTCGGACTCTGGGTCGCGTTGTGGTTCGCGCTCCGCCCGCTGCTCGCACTCGGCTCCATCTCTCCACTCGCCGCTCTGCGTCGCGAATACGGTGACGAGAAGTTGCGCGAAGGTCGCGCCATAGTCCCCGCGCTCGTCCTCGGTGCCACCGTTCTCGCGCTCTCCGTTGCTCGCGCGCCCCGGCCCCGCCTCGGCGTCGGCATCGCGATCGGGATCGGCGTCGTCCTGCTCGCGTTGTGGGCGGGAGCGGTCGCACTCTCCTGGCTCGCCCGCCGGATCACGCGGTCCGGCTGGCCGTACGTCATTCGCCAAGGCGTAGCGAACCTGTATCGTCCGGCGAACCAAACGCGCGCTGTCGTCCTGTCACTAGGATTCGGCGCATTTCTCATCGCGACGTTGTACCTGGTACAAACCAACGTCCTGCGCGAGCTGAACGTGGCCACCGATGCCTCGCGCGGAAACGCGCTGTTCTTCGACGTCCAATCGGACCAAGCTGCGGGACTCGACAGCATGGTCGGCCACGCAGTCGTCGAAACGGCTCCACTCGTTACGATGCGGATCGCGTCGATCAATGGCGCGTCAGTCGGCGAGCTCCAACGCGCCAAGAAGGGGGCTGCATGGGCGCTGCGCCGCGAGTACCGCTCGACGTACCGCGACACGCTCGTATCATCCGAACATGTCGTCGCCGGGCGATGGTTCGGCAAAGATCCACCGGGTGACACCGCCGAGCTCTCGCTGGAGGCCGATGTGGCGAAAGAGCTCGGAGTTGGGATCGGATCGCGCATCATCTGGGACGTCCAGGGCGTACCCGTGCCGACCCGACTCACGAGCCTGCGCGACGTCGACTGGGCGCGCTTCGAGCCGAACTTCTTCGCCGTGTTCCCGAACGGTGTGTTGGAGCACGCACCCCATCAGGTCGTGGTACTCGCCAACGTGCCAGATGCCGGAGCGCTCTCGCGTCTCCAACGCGCGGTCGTCGACCGCTACCCGAACGTATCGACCGTCGATCTCACGCTCGTGCGCGACACCATCGGCCGGATCGTGCGCAAAGTGACGTTCGCGATACGCTTTCTCGCGCTCTTCAGCCTCGCGCTCGCCATCCCCGTCCTTTTTAGCTCAGTCTCCACCAGCCGGCGCGATCGCGTGCGCGAAGGCGTGCTCTTGAAGACACTCGGCGCGAGCCGCGCACAGATCCAAGCCATCATGCTGGCCGAATACGCCGCCCTCGGCCTCGTCGGCGCGCTGACGGGCGTGCTGCTCTCGTTCGCCGGCGCGTGGGCCCTGTTGCGGTTCGCGTTCGAGAGTTCCTTCACGCCGGCGGTCCTTCCCGCTCTCGGCATCGCGCTCATCTGTGCCGCATTGGCGATCCTGATCGGCGTGCTCGGCGGACGCGACGTCTTCGCCGAGACGCCGATTACGGCTCTTCGGGCAGAGTGAAATCCAGGACTATTTCGCCGTCAGGCGGCAGCGCTTGCCACCGCGCGATCAGCTCCTGCGCGAGCGCGCGCGATCGCGTAAGCTCGTCGTTGGTGACGGTCCGCCAGGTCTCGCCACAGAAACTCGCCCCTTGCGCGTTCATCTCCTCCGCTGTGCAATCTTGGTGGAGGCAGCCCACCAGAAACTCGGCGACTTCCGCCTCGGCTGGCAGTCGGCCACGCGGCCACGGCGTGCCGAAGTCGCTCAGGTCCCAGCCGCGTGCGACGAGGCCATAAAACGCCTCATGGAGGCCCAGGGTGGTCTCCACCGCGTAATGGGTGAGATCGTGCGGGGGGAAGAAGCGACTATTTTTTTCCGGGTGCCGCTGCCACGTCACCGATCCGTCCGCGCGTTCGCAGTGCAAGACCGCGAGGCCGTCGACCCGATGGTGAATTTTAATCCGCATGATGATATCACGTGAGTCGATCGAAGCCGCGGCACTGCGGATCCAGCCCTATATCCGCGAGACCCCGGTCGAACAGTCGGACAACAATGTCTGGCTCAAATGCGAGCAGATGCAACGGTCGGGCTCATTCAAGTTACGCGGAGCCCTGAACAGTATTCTATCGCTGTCGCCGGACGCGATCGCCCGCGGTGTCGTGACCGCGTCCACCGGCAACCATGGTCGTGCCGTGGCGACGGCGCTCGCCGCGATCGGTGCGCGCGGCACGGTGTATCTCCCACACAGCGCACCCGCCGTGAAAGTGCGCGCCTTGCGCCGCTTCTCGAACATCGAGCTGGTGTTCGAGGGCGACGAGGGTGGCGCGACGGAGCTCGCCGCCCGGTCGGCCGCGGAGCGCGCGGGCCGCCCGTATATCTCTCCCTATAACGATGCCACGGTCATCGCGGGGCAGGGAACCCTCGGCCTCGAATTCGCCGCTCAATGCCCATCGCTCGACGCTGTGTTCGTCGCCGTCGGCGGTGGAGGTCTCATCTCGGGCATCGCCTCGGCAATGCGTTGCCAGATCGTCGGGTGCTGGCCCGAGAACTCCGTCGCGATGTACGAGAGCATGCGAGCGGGCGAGATCGTCGCGCCGCCCGAGCGACCGACGTTGTCCGACGCGACCGCCGGCAGCGTGGAGCCCGGTGCCATCACGCTGGATCTCTGCCGCTCGCTGATCGATGACTGCGTCCTCGTGAGCGAAGCCGAGATCGCCGACGCGATACGATTCATGATCGCCGAGCATCAGATGATCGTTGAAGGCGCGGCAGGCGTCGCGGTCGCGGCCTACCGGAAGACGGCCGCGCGCTACGCTGGCCGCTCCGTTGGTATCGTACTCTGCGGTGGCAACATCGGATACGACACGCTCCGAACCATTATCTGCGAGACACCATGATTCCCCGGAAACGACGCGTATGACACGCATCGCGCGCCGGATGCTGGCAACCATCGCCGCAGGTTCCAGTGTCGCACTCCTGGTTTACGCTTGCACTTCTTGAAAGGAGAGCCGATGGATCGCCTTGCGCGGGACGTGCGCATCGCGCTGCGCGGGTTTCGTCGCAGCCCGACGTTCACGACGACGGCGGTGCTGATCTTGGGCGTGGGCATCGGTATGGCGGTCACGATCTGGGCCGTATTCAACGCCGTGCTGTTGCGGCCGCCACCGATCGTACAGCCTGATCGCGTCGTGCTGCCGCGCATCCTCGATGGCGGCGGCGCCCAGCTGGGCTGGGAAGAACAAGACTTGCTCGAGATGCGCCGCGACGCGCGGACGATGAGCGCGATGACCGGCTACGACAACGGCGGGGCGTTCCCGTGGCCGATGGTCGACGGCGATCGACCCCTACCCATCGCCGGCACTTACGTCGACGGCCGGTTCTTCGACGTCCTCGGTGTCCGACCGCTGATCGGACGACTGCTCGGACCAGCGGACGACAGCCTGTCACACGCGATGGTCCTCAGTTACGACGCGTGGCAGCGGTATTTCAGCGGAGACCGGGCCGTGATCGGCCGGCGCTTCCGAGAGACAAGACGGGGCACGACGTACACGGTCGTCGGTGTGGCACCCCCCGGGATCGACCTCCCGTCGGGCACCGACTACTGGATCCCGCTGCCAGGTTACGTGGGATTGCAGATCGTGGCGCGCCTCGCGCCGGGCGCCACTCCGGCCATGGCGCGCAACGAGATTCGGGTGCTCTCCGACCAGCTCATTCGCGAGCAGAACTGGCCGGGGAGTATCAGCGCCGTCGACCTGCCGACGTTCGAGACCGCCGTCGTCGGCAGCGTGCGCCCGATCCTGGTGTCGCTGGCGGCGGCCGTCGGCCTGCTCCTCGCGATCGTCTGCATTAACGTCGGCACTTTGCAGCTGATGCGTGCCGCGGTCCGCTCGCGCGAGCTCACCGTGCGCCGTGCGCTCGGCGCCACCTCGCTCGATGTCGTGCGACAGCTCTCGGTCGAATCCGCGCTGCTCGGTGGCGCCGGCGGTCTGCTCGGTCTGACCATCGCCGAGCTCGCCCGGCGCGCGCTCGTCGCCGCGGCGCCGCCGCAGCTGCCCCGACTCGATGCCCTGCGTGTGTCTGGCGCGCCCGTCGGCGTGGCCATCCTCCTCACGCTCCTGTGCGTCGTTCTGTTCGGCATCGCGCCAGTGCTCATCGGCGCGCGCCGCGACGCAGGGGCGCGGCTCAAGCTCGACACGCGCGCGGGGCTGTCGTCGCGCCGCCGCCGCGTGGTGCGGCACATCCTCGTGGGCTCGCAGGTTGCGCTCGCGGTCATGCTGCTCGCCGGCGCCGGGCTACTCTCGCGCAGCCTCCGACGGCTGCAGACGATCGACCTCGGATATCGCCCCGACCATCTCTCGATCCTGCTTTTTTCGGCGCCGCTTGCCAAGTATCCCAGTCAGGATCGTCGCTTTGCGCTGTGGGATGCTATCGCGCCCCGCATCCAGGCGCTCCCCGGTGTGACCGCGGCGTCGCCAATTGGGACGTCACCGCTCATGGGGTCCAATAGCGTCCTCGTCGTGTGGCAGTCGGACCGACAGTCGACGGACGACGCAAGGCACAGCCCATTGCTCGCGACCGACGTCGCCGGTCCTGACTACTTTCGCGCGCTCGGCACGTCGCTGCTCCGCGGCCGTGAGTTTCTCGCGACGGACCGCAAAACGAGCGAACCGGTGGTCATCGTGAGCGCGTCGCTCGCGCGTCGATACTGGCCGGGCCAGGATCCCATCGGTCGGCGTATTCGCGTCGCCGGAGGCGATCCGTACGGTTATGACTGGAGGACGGTCGTCGGTGTCGTCGAAGACACGCACTGGCGGTCCTTGCGCGACGTGACGCCGACTATCTACATCCCGCCTCGACAAGGGTTCTGGGGCGGCTATGCGGCCCTGAGGAGCACGAGCGACCTCGCCACATTGCTCCCGGCGATTCGTCGAGCGGTCAAGGATGCGGAGCCCGACGCCATCGTGTGGTCGGCGCGCACCATGGACGACTACTTGAATGGGCCGCTCGCCGAGCCCCGCATGAGCGCGCTCACGATCTCGATGTTCGGCATCGTCGCCCTGTTGCTGGCCGCGATCGGCCTGTACGGGGTCATGGCGTCGGCGGTACGCGAGCAGACGCGAGACAACGGCGTGCGGATGGCCCTCGGCGCGACTCCAAACCAGGTGCGAGGCGAGGTGCTCTCACGCGCGCTCGTCGTGTGCGCGATTGGCGCCGCTCTGGGGGTCGCGGGGGCGCTCGTTGCCTCGCGGGTGATCGCGTCGCTGCTCTTTCGGGTGAGTCCGAACGATCCGGTTTCGATCGCCGGCGCCTGCGCCGTGCTGCTCGCCGTCGCCGCCGTCGCGGCCTATCTCCCGGCGCAACGCGCGAGCCGGATCGATGCTGCGCTCGCGCTGCGGGCGGACTAAAGCGTGCGTGGACTGACCGGCAAGCGTGTACTCGTCACGGGCGGGACGAGCGGAATCGGCGCGGCGACCGCCGAACGGTTCACCGAGGAGGGCGCCCAGGTGTGGATTCTCGGCCGCACGGCCGATGCGAACGCCCCACGCTCGTTGGTCGCCGATGTCGCCGACCCCGCGGCGGTGACGCGGGCATTCGAGCGAATGGACGCCGAGGTAGGCGGGATCGACGTCCTGATCAACAACGCGGGCCTGAGCGTTCGCCACGAGTTCGTCGAGATGCCGCTCGACGAATGGCGCCGTGTGCTGGACGTGAACCTGACGGGTGCGATGCTCGTCGCCCAGCAAGCCGCGCGTCGCATGCTCGCGCGGGGCAGCGGCGTGATCCTGCATATGGGCTCGACCAACGGGATGGTCGGGTACCGGGGATATGCGCACTACAATGCATCCAAGGCCGCGCTGATCGAGCTCACGAAAACGATGGCGCTCGAGTTGGCGCCGACGATTCGCGTGAACGTCGTCTGTCCGGGCTATATCCTGACGCCGATGCAGGAAGCCGAGTACACGCCGGCCATGATGCGCGAACTGGAAGCCAAGATCCCGATGCGGCGCCAAGGTCGCCCCGCCGAGGTCGCGGCGCTATTCGCGTTCCTCGCCTCGGACGACGCGGGATTTGTGACGGGGCAGGCGTACGTGATCGACGGCGGCGAGACCGCCGGCGGTTTAGCGAGCCGCTAACGGCTGCG
>DATHNL010000019.1:0-5254 GCA_035486035.1 Gemmatimonadaceae bacterium | reverse complement strand
CGTTGATCACGAGGCTGCCGTCCGTGATTCCCCGAAGGAACTCGCGGAGGGCTTTTTCGCCCCCGTCCCACGGCGATCCAACGCCTAAGTGGGCATCGGAAAAGACATACACAGGGGCGGGGAGAACCGTCATGTCTGTATGGAGTTTACCATACCGGCTAACTTGCCGGCCATGGGAGGGCGACCGATTGCGACGGAGCTTCGCGTCCGATATGCGGAAACCGACCAGATGGGGGTCGTGTATCACTCGAATTACCTGATCTGGTGCGAGATCGGCCGTACCGACTATATCCGCGCCCTCGGCACGCCATACGCCGAGTTGGAGCGGAACGGTGTCGCGCTGGCAGTGTCTGAAGCCTCGTTGCGGTGCCACGCACCGGCCCGGTACGACGATGTCGTGCGGGTCGAGACCCTTCTCACCGAAGTTCGATCCAGAACCGTGACCTTCGACTATGTCATTGCCCACGCAGGCACCGGCGCCCGTCTCGCGACCGCTCGCACGATCCTCGTCTCGCTCGATCGTGAGGGTAAGGTCTCCGCGCTCCCGGGCGACGTTCGCGCTTTTCTGTCTAACGGCATCGGCGGCTAGCTTCGCGCTCGCCTGCGGTGGCGGGCACAAGGCGCCGGAGACGAAGCCCACAACAGTGGTCGCGCAGTTCACGGCGTTTCCCGACTCGGAAGCGCTGCGCTACGCGGAGCTCCTGGCCATGGTCGACGCGCACCGCGTCGATGAGGTGCTGATCAAGTCGGCCCTCGGCAAGACGCTCACGACCGCGCTGCGCGTCGAGGCCGCCCGCGCCGCGGGTCAGGTCCGTGCGCGGAACGTGGCGCCGGTCCTGCGCACGCTGCTCATCGAGCGCGACACCGCGGTCGCCGCAACGGCCGCGTTCGCGCTCGGCCTCATGGCCGACACTCCGAGCGTCAACCTGCTGGCCCAATCGATCTCGGCCTCGCCGATGTACGTGCCGCTCACGCGTAGCGGCCAGGGTGGCGGCGGCATGGGCGGCGGCGGATACGGCCAGCAGCCGAACGCGAGGGTGACGCAGTCACGAGTCCCGGTCGCCGTCGTGGCGGCGCCGCTGGCGCGAGAGGCTGCGTGGTCGCTCGGGGAGCTGGGCGATCCGGGACGGAAGGCTATCGAGACTGCTCTCCGGGGTGGTTTCGCGACGTCGATCGTGCTGTATGCGGCGGCCAAGCTCAAGCCCGTGCCGACGACGCTCATCACGCCGTACATCACGCCGGGCAACGCGGCGCTGCTGCGCGCGGCGGTATATGCCGTGACGCGGTCGCGTGCCGCGGGTGGCGTGCGCGTGCTCTTGCTGCCGGCGGCGTTTCGGGCGCGGGACGCCGAGACGCGCGAATGGGTCGCTCGTGGGCTCGCGCATTCGGCGGCGGGCGATTCGCTCGGGAATTATGCGGTCACGGTCCTCGACTCGATGGCGCACGACAGCGTCGCCTTCGTCCGCATCGCCGCGCTCAACTCACTCCGGGGATATGGCGCGGCGGCGCGCGCGCCGGTCGTCATTGCGCTGCGCGACGACGATCCGAACGTGCGGATCACGGCCGCGCGGGCGCTGGACTCGACGCTCGCTGGCGCGCCCCGCGGCGACTGGGTCCATGCGTACGGCGAAGACACGTCGTTCGCGTTTCATGCGGTGGTATTGATGGCGGCGGTCAGGAACGGCGTCATCATGCCGGAGTTGGACCACGACAACCCGGACCGCTGGCAGCGCTCGGGCGATTGGCGATTTCGTGCGGCGGCCGCGATGGCCGGAACCGGCGCATCGATGGAGCGGATTGTCGATCTCACGTTACCGCTCACGCGCGATCCGGATCCGCGCGTGCGGGCGGCGGCGTATGACGTGTTCGCCGAGGCGGCGGGGCAGAGCGTTGGCGCCACGCCGCATCCCTGGCGGCGTGAGTACATGCTGACCGCGGTCCATGACCCCGACATCGCGGTGCGGGCGGTGGGCCTGGGCGGTCTCGCCGAGATCGCGACGGCGGAGGATGTGCAGGTGGTCGCCGATGCGTATCAGGCCGCGATCGCGGACACCGGGAACGAAGCACGGCTCGCGGCGGTTCGCTGTCTCGTGGGGATTTGGAGGAGGGATAGCGCGCACGTGGGCGATGACGCGAAGGCCAAGATCGCCGCGCTTCCGGTGACCGATGACGCGGCGTTGCTGGATGCCGCGCGTGGTGTGACGGTGCTCGCGGCCTGGCGGCCGGAGAACGGCCGGCCGGCGCCGCATCCGACCGACTGGTACCTCCGGGTCGTGCACGAGATCGTGGAGCCGAGTCTCCGCGGCCAGGCGCCGCAGGCGACGATTCAGACGGCGAGAGGGAATATCACGATCGAGTTGTTCGGCGCCGACGCGCCGCTCACGGTGGATAATTTCCTGACGCTCGCGAAACGCGGATTCTACAAGGGACTGAATTTCCATCGGGTCGTGCCTGCGTTTGTGGTGCAGGACGGTGATCCACGCGGTGATGGTCGTGGCGGCCCCGGCTACGATATCCGCGATGAGCTCGACCGGCGGCGGTACGTGCGGGGAACGGTCGGGATGGCGCTCGACGGGCCGAATACCGGAGGGAGTCAGTACTTCATCTCGTTGGGCACGGAGCCGCATCTCGACGGGCACTATACGGCGTTCGCCAGGGTCACCTCCGGCGATGCGGTGCTCGATCAGGTCGTGCAGTGGGATGGGATCGACAACATCGTGCCGCTCGTGCGCGTCGTCACGCCGTGAGGGCAGGGTTCCTCGGCTGCGCGGTTGCGCTCGTCGTCACGGCATGCGCGCCTCCGATGGCTGGCGAGCTCAAGGGCATAGCGCCGGCGACGCCCACGAGGCTGCCCTCCGCTGTGTTGCCTCCCAGCCATGGGAAGCTCACGTTTCGTTGGGAGTACCGCGATCGTGATCTGCTTGCCAGAGGTGAGGGCCGGGCGCTGATTGCTCCTCCCGACAGTGCGCGTTTGGACTTTGCGGTGGCGGGTGGGATGGGGTCGGGACACGCGTGGCTTTTCGCCGATACGGTCGTCTCCGGGGGAGGGGGAGATCGCATCAAGCGGTATCTTCCTTCGCCGGTGGTGCTGTGGGCCGCGTTGGGCCGGTTTCGGGTTTCGGCGACGGACACGGCGATGCGGGTGGATGGCGACACGCTACGAGCGGATCTCAGTACGAGCGGGAGTGATCCCGCGAAGAGCAACACGTGGCGTGTGGCTTTCGCGGATGCTCGCTTGGTAGGGTTGGAACGATTGAGTGCGGGGCGCGTACGCGAGACCGTGGTGCGGCGGAGAAACGACGACATACGGTTCGAGAATCCGTCGGCCGGACGGTCTCTGACTCTGACCCATGTGCGCAGTGATACGGTGGCCGAGATCGACCCAGAGCTCTGGCATCGCTAGGAGCACGCTCGCGGTACTTGCCGCGGGTATGCTCAGCGGGTGCTTTTGGAAATACGGCTTCCATGGCGGGGGCCTGCCGCAGAACATCAAGACGATCGCGGTCGAGCCGTTCGAGAACAATACGCCGACGCCCGAGCTCCAAAAGAACATTTTGGATGGACTCCGAGCGGTGACGGGGTCTCGGTTGGGCTTGAGAGAAGTCGGCGAGGAGCACGCGGACGCCGTGCTCAAGGGGACCATTCAGCGATACGACATCGACGTGCCCGTCGGGTATTCCGGCGGCCGCATCACGGGCGCGACGGCGACGGCGACGACGACGCAGCGCCGATTGGAGCTCCAGATCGATGTCGAGATCGACGAGCAAGCGACCGGGCGCATCCTGTGGCAGCGTAAGGGTCTCGTCGAGGCCGGCGACTATCCCGACGGCGGCGAGTTACAGGGCCGGGCGCAGGCCGTCAAGAAGGTTGTGAACGACGTCATCGAAGGGGCCCAGTCACAATGGTGACGCGCCTGCGCAGCCGGCGCGGTGGCGTCAAGCTGGGGTGCTTCCTGGCGATGGCCATCCTCGGCATTGGCGGTTGGGCGGGCATGTACGTCGGCGACGCGTACTGGAAGTACTATCAGTACGCCGACGCGTTCAAGCAGGAAGCGAAGTTCGCCGGGCATTATACGGACCGGCAGATCAAGCAGCATTTGCGGTCGATGGCGGACTCGCTGGTGCTGCCGGACGACGCGTACGAGATCGTTGTCGAGCGGGGGCGACATCACATCGTGATCGACAACCAGTATTATGCTCATGTGAACATGGGCGTCATCTCGCGCGATTTCTTCTTCAATCCGCACGCCGAGGCGGATTTCTGATTCGAGCGCCCCGCTCGAAAGTGATGTCGTTGGAGGAGGCCCGCCGGTGGCGCCGAGCGCAGACTGGCAGGGTCGTGTTCACGAACGGCGTCTTCGATCTGTTGCATTCCGGCCACGTCGATCTGCTGACCACCGCGCGCGGGTTTGGCGACGCGTTGGTTGTCGGGGTGAACAGCGATGCCTCGGTGCGTCGGTTGAACAAGGGGCCCGAGCGCCCGCTGCGCTCCGAGGCCGACCGCGCGTATGTTTTGGCGGCTTTCGAGGCCGTCGACGCCGTGGTGATCTTCGATGAAGACACGCCACTCGCTCTGGTGACGGCACTCGAGCCGGACGTGCTGGTCAAAGGCGGCGATTATCGCGAGGAGACGATCGTGGGCGCAAAGGAAGTCCGCGCGCGGGGCGGCGATGTAGTCGTAGTTCCACTGCTCGAGGGACATTCGACCACGTCCATCGTCGACCGCATCCGTGGCCGCTAGACCGGGCGGTCGCGCCGCGGGCGCGCTGCGGCCCATCACCATGGAGCGCGGTATCGTCCCGTACGCCGAGGGGTCGTGTCTGGTGTCGTTCGGCGATACGAGAGTGTTGTGTGCCGCCACGGTCGAAGATGGCGTGCCGGGATGGCGCAAAGGCAGTGGCCTGGGTTGGATCACGGCCGAGTATGCGATGTTGCCGCGGGCGACGCGGACACGGGTACCGCGGGAGCGCGGGCAGCTCGGCGGGCGGACGCAGGAGATTCAGCGGCTTATCGGCCGGAGCATTCGGGCGATGATCGAGGACTTCACGTTCGGCGAGCACACGCTGCGGTTGGACTGTGACGTGATGCAGGCCGACGGTGGGACTCGGACGGCGGCGATTACGGGTGCGTGTGTGGCCGCGGTGGATGCGTTCGCATGGATGGCGGAGACGGCTCGGGTGAGCGTGAGTCCGGTCAAGCAGCGTGTGGCGGCGGTGAGCGTCGGCATTGTCGATGGCGACGTGCGGCTCGACCTC
>DATHNL010000018.1:0-14785 GCA_035486035.1 Gemmatimonadaceae bacterium | reverse complement strand
GCAAACGCCGAGAGGCGTTTTGCCATTGAAGTTTTTCTTTTCGTCCGGCCTCTCGACATCGGGCGGTGAAGATGTCTCGGCTCGTGGAATCAAAGCCCAGATCCAAAAGCTGGTCGACGAGGAAGATCCGAAGCACCCGCTGACCGACCAGGCGATCGTGAATATCCTGAAGGACAGCGGCGTCCAAATCGCCCGCCGCACCGTCGCCAAATACCGCGACCAACTCGGTGTGCTCTCGGCCCGCATGAGAAAGCGAGTCTGATGGCTCTCGCCATCGTGGCGCCCTCAACCAAGGTCGACGTCAGCGTTCTTGTCCCCGCAAAAGACGAAGCGGCCAACCTCCCGCTGTTCCTGGAGGAAGCCGCCGCGGCATTCCAGACGGCCGATGCCACCTTCGAGGTCATCGTCATCGACGACGGCTCGACGGACGAGACATGGGCGGTCCTCGGCCGGCTCGTCGACCAGTACCCGTTCGTGCGTCGCGTTCGCCACCGCCGCCAGCGCGGCATCGCGGATGCGCTCCGCACCGGCTATCTCCAAGCGCGTGGCGATGTGCTCGTCTTTTACCCGGCTGACCTGCAATACAAGCCGGAGGACATCCCGCGCCTCGTCGCCCCGATTCTCGCGGGCGAGTCCGACATGGTCACGGGGTACAAGCAGGGAAAGTACGAAAAGGCGTTCGTCTCCCGCGTGTATAATCGGTTAAGCCGCCTGCTGTTCGAGATCCCGGTGCGCGATCTCAACTCGGTCAAAGCCTACCGCCGCGAGATCATGGAGCAGCTCCCGGTCCGGCCGGACTGGCATCGCTACATGATCGTGATCGCCGCGGCCCAGGGCTTCACCGTCACCGAGATCCCGGTGCCGCTCTATCCGCGGCACGCGGGCCACTCGAAGTTCGGCAAATCGCGCATTGTCGTCGGCACGCTCGACATGCTGTCGGTTTGGTTCGAGCTCCGATTCGGGCGCAAGCCACTCATGCTCTTCGGCACCCTTGGCTCGTTCTTGTTCTTGCTCGGTGTGCTCACCGGCATCGTCGCCCTGCTCATGCGCTTCGTGATCCCGCCTTACCAGGGCTTCCGCCCGTTACTCAACCTGATCGAGGTCTGCCTCATCCTCGGCTTCCTCTCATTCGCCACCGGCCTCCTCGGCGAACAGATCGCCGGGATACGCGCCGAGCTGCGTGAGATGCGCCGCGACGACGAGTGATGTGGAGGTTCATCGGTTGGTGCTGGACCGCCCTTATCGTGGTCTGGCTGATCACCGCTTTCCGCACGAAGCGCACGCGTTCCGCCGAGTCCTTCCTCGGCCAGCTACCCTATCGCTTGGTGACCGCGGCCGGCGCCCTCCTGATCTTCCCGAACCGCTATACGATCGACGTGCTCCGGACTCAGATCTTTCCCTGGAGCCCGATCTTCCTCGACGTCGGCGCCGTGCTCACCGCGCTCGGCATTCTCCTCGCGTTCTGGGCGCGGTTCCACCTGGGGCGGAACTGGAGCGGGAACGTCACGATCAAGACTGATCACGAGTTGATCCGCACCGGCCCCTACGCCCGCATCCGCCACCCCATGTACACGGGGCTCCTCCTCGCAATATTCGGCACCGGCCTCGCCAACGATCTCTGGCGCTCCGCACTCGGCTTCGGGCTCCTACTCTTCGGCTTCTGGCTCAAGGCCCGGCGCGAAGAGGCCGTCCTGGCCCAGGAATTCGGCCCGACGTTCGCCGACCACCAGCGCGCAACGGGGATGTTTTTACCCCGCTAGTCCGGCCCATAGGGAGATTCTCGCCGGGGTTCTTCTAGCGGCTGGTACTCCCAGTGGCCGTGGTATTCCAGATTCTCTTGGTCCTCCTCGTACTCATACTCCCGGTAGTCAGCTATCCTCGGCCGCGCCGGTCGCACCTCTCGGCGCCCCACGCACAAGGGGCACACGAGCTTGGCCTGCATCTTGTGAACCCGTCGCTCGAATCGCCCGGTGACGTTGTGCCAAACTCGCGCCACGGTAAACTCGATACCGTCATTGCTTGCCGCCTCGATGAGCGGCGATCCTCTCCCGGCCTGATGCCTCGCGGTGCGCCGCGCAAGGTCGCGCGTAAATCCGACATAATGCCGCGCGTGACGATACGGCCGATCGAAATGCAACAAGTAAACTGTGCCGATGACTAGCCTCCCCATACTTATATAGACAGGGATGCCACCCAAAATGATCAATCGAGCTCAGTAGAATGTTCATGCGCGCCACACTCGCCGTGCTCGCCGCCGTCTTCATGGCGCCGCTCTCGGCGCAGTTCCGCCCGGCGGAGCCGAACGCCCGCACTCGCGAGCTCCGCTACTCACTGAGCGACCGCGCCTACGTCGCGATCTTCGTGATCCTGCCCGGCCACGGCGTCGCGCTGCTGTACCCGTTCAACGCGCAGACAGCGCCCGAACCCGCCGGCGACCACGACCTTCCGATCGAATCGGCGAACGTGCGTCACGAGCAGCGCGTGCAAGCCCTCCTGTCGAACGGCGACCAAGCCGACGAGACCTACTTGTTACTCATCGCCTCTCGAGTCCCATTGCGGCTCAGCCCTTACGTGGCGCACCAAGATGCGCTCGACTCGGCCATCGGCCCCGAGGTGCAACACGGCGCGTCGATGGACGCCGTGGTCACGGGCTTGGTGAAGCTCGTGGTGAACGTGTCGAGCGCCGACGACATCGCCTACGACGTGGACCAGTCGCGCAGCGTGATCCCGCGACGCTAGCGGTCTCTCGGCAACCGGATGCCGTACCGCCCGAGGAATAGCGCCAGCTCCTCGGTGAGCGGCGACCCGGTCTCACTCCGAGTCCGACCGGCGAGGTCGAGCCAGTAGGCGCCACGTCGCTTCAGGTCCGCTCGGGTGCCGCTATCGAGCGCCGTCTCACTGAGCACGGTATCACCGCCAGCGGTAAGCGACGCAACACCGGCCGCGTCGTCTCCGTGGATCCAGAGCAGCCGCCAGGTTTTCCCGTTTCGTGTATACGTCCGAAACGGCGGCGTCTGCGCCACCTTCACCTCTTTGTACTCCGCGAACCGCTCGAACTCACTCACGATGGTGCGAACGAGAGCAGCTTTCTCGTCGGGAGTCACGGTCCGCGGAAACGCCGGCGCCTGCCGAATGACTTTCGCTGGTGTCCCCACGGCCAGGCTGCACGGCGGGATATTGCCGGCGACGAGCGAGTTTGCGCCAATGACCGACCCGTCCCCAATCGTCGACCCCGGCATCACGAAGACCCGCCAGGGCAACCAGACGCTCTTGCCGAGGGTCACCGGCTCATAGTTAGCCTGATAGCCATCGAGCACGTTGAGCCACGCCCCGTGCGTGAAGATGAGACAGTGGCCCCCGATGCCCGTGTCATCGCCGATGATCACCGGCTTGGTCGCGTTGATGTTGGCGAGCTGCAGGATGATGGTTCTCGACCCCAGCACGAACCGCGACTCCGGCAGCGTCGGTCCGCCGACATAGACCTGCTCGCGGATCCTCGCGTCGTCGCCGATCTCGATGCGCTCGCATGAGATGTAGCTCATGGTCCCGACGCTCGAATGCCGCCCGATCGTGATCGACCGCCCCTGCACGATCGCCAGGAGCCCGATTTCGACATGGTCGGCCAGGGTCACCTCACGCCCGATGACCACGCCGCCCGGGGCAATCTTGACGCCGCGCCCAATCTTGTAGCCTAAGAACGTGCGGTACGCCCACACTTTGAGAGGGCTCGGCATCCAGCCGAACATCGCCAGATGGCCGATCGGCAGACGCGAGGATGGTATCAGTGTACGCACGCTAACCTGACAATATACTGGTAGATATGCTCCGATTCTCGCCGGCCGCCCTCGCGCTCGAACCCCCATTGCGGTACGGACTCGACGTCCTCGTCGACCAGTCCCGCGTGCTGGTGGTCGATGACCCGGCCGCCGACGTGGTGACGCTCGACATCGATCCGACGCCCGGGGCACCGGGCTACACGGTCTCCGAGGCCAAGGTCACCGTCGGGACGTCCGCGCTTGTCCGCGTGCTCGATGTGGCCGGCGCCGAGGCGGAGAGCCGCTCATCGCTGCGCGACCGCTATGGGCGCGTCCCGTCCTCGGCCAACCCGCTGGTGACCGACCACTCCGAGCGCCGGCCCGTTGTCAGCGAAGCCGCGGTGGCCCTCCGCGACCGCGTCCGCGAAGCAGCAGGGCGGCGGTGCGTCCGCGTGCTGGCGCCGTGGCCGGATGGCAAGCGCTGGGCGGCCGCCTTCACGCACGATGTCGACGTGGTCGCCGCTTGGCCCGCGTTCATGGGACTGCGTCTGGTCGAGCTGGTCCGCAAGGGTGAGCTCCGCCGCGCAGGCCATGTCATCGCCGCCGCCCTGGGCGCGATCGGTGGTGACCCCACCTGGCGAGGCATGGCCGATGTCCTCACGGCCGAACGTGGAGCGGGCGTCGTGTCGACCTGGTTCCTGCTCTGCGGCACGCCGACGTGGTCCACGTTTCGCGCGGGCGATCTCACGTACTCGCCCGAGTCGCCAACCGTGAAGCGGCTACTCGACGCACTAGCCGCCGTGGGTCACGAGGTCGGCCTGCACGGAAGCTTCGCGACGTACGACGACGCCGAGGTGTTCGCCGAACAGCGGCGTCGCTTGGGCGCGAATCGAGCTGGGGTGCGACAGCACTACCTGCGGATGTGGCCCGGTCCAACCCAACGGGCGATGCGCACGGCGGGATTCACGTACGACGCCACGTTCGGATTCCCAGATCGCAACGGGTTCCGCCTCGGCTCGGCCGACATCGTGCCAAGCTCGTTCGCGGAGGGCCTCGACGAAGTACCCTTGGTCTGGATGGACCGCGCGCTCAGCAAGTACCGGGGCGTCGAGGACCCCAATGCCTGGGTCGATGACGCACTGGAGTTGGCCGCCACCGCGCGCGCCGTCGAGGGTCTCTGGGTCGGCCTGTGGCACTGCAACCTGACGCCGCCGCTGGGCTACCCGGACGCGCCAGCCGCCTACACGCGCCTTCTCGCCGAGATCCTGCGCGAATCCCCGTACGTCGCCACACTCGACCGTCTCGTCGCCTGGCGCCGTGCCCGCCGCGCCGTGCGGGCGACCGCGGTCGCGCCCGACGGCCGGTGCTCACTCTCGACGCCCTGGGACCTCGAGCCCGTCGTATAGCGCGGCGAACTGATCGATGATGCGCGCCCAGCTGAACCGCCGCTCGACCGCCAGCTGCCCATCCACCCCGAGCTGATCGGCGAGCGCGCGGTCCTCGATGAGCCGCCGGAGCGCCACGGCCAACGCCGTCGCATCGTTCGGCGGCACGATCATACCGGTCTTGCCGTCGTCCACGATATCCGTGATGCCACCGAGCGCGGTGGTCACGACCGGCACCCGATAGCTCATCGCTTCCATGAGGACCATCCCCAGTCCTTCCGTGTCGCCGCGTTTGTCGATCACGGCGGGCAGGGCGAACGCGGTCGCACTCGCATACGCCCGGTCGAGCTCCTCAGGTGTGACCCATCCCCGAAACGACACGCGATCGGTCACCCCGCGCTCCTTCGCCCGCGCTTCCAGCGCCTCGCGCTCGGGCCCGTCGCCGATGATGACGACCTTTGCCTGCGGCACCTGAGCCACCGCATCGATGAGATACGCCACGCCTTTGCGCTCGACGAGTCGCCCAACGTATAAGATCGTCGCCTGATCCCGCACCGCGGGTTGCGGCGGCATTTCGACCGCGTAGGGAATCACCTCGACGGGTATGTCACTCCCGGCCAACGCCGTCACTTCTCGCGCGGTGCTCGTCGAGATCGCGACGACGCGATCCGCGGTTCGAATCGCGCGCCGCAAGAAACCTCTTAAGGCAGCGATGCGCTCGTTGACCCACCGCAGCTCGATGCTATAGAACTGCATGATGATGCGAGTCCGCCGGCGCGCCGCGCGGGCCACCCACCCGAAGAGCGCGTGCGGCAACGGCCAGTGCACGTGCACGATATCGTACTGCTCGCGGCGCTGCAGTCGCCACATAGCAACGGATCCGAACAGGAGATAGAACGCCGGTAGGATCGCGTAGAAGAGCGACCGCCGCATGCGATCGGGCGCCGACTCCTCGTGGGTCAGGTTCTCCCACCGCCGGAAGAAATATCGAAACCGGTGGATCGGTATGCCGTCGAGGGTGGTATTACCACCACCTTTGTACGCCGACGTGAATACTTCGATCGCATATCCACGCGCACGAAGCCGTCGGATCGTCTCGGCCAGCCACTTCACGGTCGGGTCGTCGGCGTCCCGGGGAAAGGCCGTCGACACCACGAGGATGCGCACGGCGCAAGTTACACGTATACTCTCGACTCATGAAGCCAGGTGCCAGAAAATTGGTCCAGTGGGGCGCTGGCGTGGCGCTCATCGCCGGCTTCGTCGCGCTCTACAAATTCTATCAGTCCTACACCGCCCAGCTGCGGGTTCCAGTCGGTGTGTCCTGGGGCGAGGTGTTGCTCGCCTCACTGGTCTGGGCGAGCGGCTACACGCAGATGATCCTGCTCTGGTCGAGCAGCTTCTCGTGGTGGGGCTCATCGATGCCATGGTACAAGGGCCTGCGCGTGTTCTTCGTGACCAACCTGGCGCGCTACATCCCGGGTGCGATCTGGCAGTTTGCGGGACTGGCTGGGATGACGATCGAGGCCGGCGGCTCGGCGACCGCTGCCGCGGCCGGCGTGATCCTGCTGCAGATCGTGACGCTGGCGACTGGCATCATGATCACGGTATCGGCCGCGCCGCGCTTGTTGCCGTTGACCGCGGGCCTCACGGGCATCGAGCAGCTGTTGATCGCGGCATTGCTGGTCGCGTTGCTCATCGTAGCGCTGCCGCACTTGCTCCCACGCATGCGCTCGTTGTTGGAGCGCATCTTCAAGCGGGCGGTGCCGCTGCCCACGCCGCCGCGCGGTCAGTTCGCGCTCTATGTCATTCGCTGCGCGGGCAATTGGCTCATCTACGGATTCGCGTTCTGGCTGTTCAGCCGGGCGCTGCTAGGGCAGGGGGCCCCGAGTCCGTGGGTCGCGATCACGTGCTATGTCGCGAGCTATCTCGCCGGGCTGATCGCGGTGTTCGCGCCGGGCGGGATCGTCGTGCGCGAGGGCGCGATCATCGGGCTCCTGCAACCATCGATTGGCGTCGAAGCCGCGACGATTCTGGCGATTGCCTCGCGATTCTGGCAGATCGCGATCGAGGTCGTGGCCGCGTGCGTGATGTTGGGGGCCGATTGGCTCCGCTCACGCTTTGCGCACAAGGAAAATGAACTGGTAGCGGAGCGGCGGCAGTGACCCGATCGCGCGGAGCGCGAGGCGGAGCGCCATGCGGAGCGGCCGCCGGTTCTTGAAGATCGCGGGCCCAGGGTCGCCGGCCACGCGGACGACGCGGAGCCCGGCCCCTTCAATAATGCGCTTCCACCCTGCGAGCGTATCCCGATGCTCGATGGGTTGTGTCGTCTTGATGTAGAAATTCGGCACGACGGTCACGCCGAATCCATCGGGCGTCAGGACGCGCGCCATCTCGCGGAATCCTTGCCGCACATCGGGAAAATGTTCCATTGACCCGAACGAAAAGACGCGGTCGAACGTCCCGTCGCCGAACGGCAATGTCATGCCATCACCCACGACCCACGCGATCTGGTCGCGCGGCGTCTCCCGTTGTGCAGCGAGTTTGATCGCGGTCTCTGAGAAATCGAGCCCGATCGCGTTCGCTACGCCGCCGCGAGCGACCGCCAGCGCCGTCGACCAACCCACGCCTGACCCCAGATCCAGAAACCGCGTGCCTGTGAACGGCTCGAGCGCACCCAGAGCGTGCCACAGCCGCTCGGGATTCGGACGGTCGACGTCTTCGCCGTAGTGGTAGCGCTCGTCGTAAAAGGCCCGATTGGTGGTCGACATGCCGTCGGACAACGTAGTCGAGCCTCTGGGGGGCCCGCTAGCGGACGACATATCGGCGTAGGCGATCGCGTAGGAGGTCGGCGCAGCCGCACCTCGGTCCAACCGACCGGTCGAGCGCGCAGCGCGTCGACTTGCGGCGGAGCCGCACATCGCTGGAGCCGATATGTCGTCCGCGCCCCGAGCCGCAGCCCGTTTTCCCGCTAGCGTACCCGGCGAGCAGGCGGCAGTTTTCGCCGCCATGGTGAAGACAGCGGTTGAGAAGGGCACCCCTTCGCGAGCCACGCCGCTCGCCACCGAGCCGGCCCACGCGATGTGGTGGGCCGCCGCGGTCTGTTTGTTGGCGACGCTCATTCTCGCCTACCCGGCGCTGACCGGCGGCTTCTTGGTAACGCCGAGGAGCGACCAGTACATCGGCGGCTACATCGTGTGCGAGTTCGGCACGCACTGGTGGAAAGCAACCGGCCACATCCCACAGTGGAACCCATACGTCTTCGGCGGCGTCCCCTACATCGCCGGATCCGAGAACGGCGATGTGTTCTACCCCATGCAGCTCCTCCGCATGCTGGTGCCCTGCGATGTCGCCCTCACGTGGTCGTTCATCCTCCACGAGTTCCTCGCCGGATGGTTCACGTATCTGTTCCTGAGAGCGTTCGGCCTCTCGTTCTACGGCGCGCTCTTCGGCGGCCTGGCCTACATGCTCGGCGGCCCATTCGCCTCGTACGTCTCCCCAGGCCACGACGGGAAGATGTACGTGAGCGCCTTGTTCCCGATGATCTCGATGGTGGCGCTCTACGCGATGCGCGGGCGACAGTGGGCCTATCCGACGCTCGCGCTGCTCGTCGCGCTCGGGATCCTATCGCCGCACCCGCAGGTCATGCAGTACTGTCTCCTGGGGATGGGCGCGGTCGCGCTCTATGCGGTCTTCTGGCAGCCCGACCGCGCGGATCGAGTCTCTCGCCAGGTCGCGTTCCGGCGTGTAGGGCTCTTGGTTGTGGCGGTCGCGGTTGGTCTCTTGATCGCCGCGATCTACTACTGGCCGTTCCTCTCCTACATCCCGTTCTCGCCGCGCTCAGGTGGCGGCAATGCGAGCACGGGGCTCGAGCCGTACCAGTTCGTGACCCAGTTCTCGCTACCGCCCGAGGAGATCCTCAATACGTACCTGCCCGAATTCACGGGCATCCTCGACAACTATTTCGGCCGGAATGGCATCCATCACCACAGTGAGTTCATCGGTGCCGCCGTCTACATGCTGGCCTTCGCCGGCTTCTTCTTCGCGCCCGCGGGCGAGAAGCGGCGGGGCGTCCGGTTCTGGCTGATCGTGGCCGTCGTCGGCTTGTTGTGGTCGTTGGGCGGCGCCACGCCGTTCTATCACCTCATCTACTATCTGGTACCCGGCACAAAGTATTTCCGGGCACCGTCGGCGTTCTTTTTCATAACGTCGTTCGCCATCGCGGCGCTCGCGGGCGAGGGCGTCGATGCCATGATCGCGCGGCGCGTGAGCCGCACCTACGTGTTCATTGCGATGGGGTTCGCCGCCTTCATCGCGATCCTGGCCGTGTCGGGCGCGCTCGTCACGTTCGCCGGCACATTTGCCCCGACTCAGGCGTACGAAAAGGTCTTGGCCAACGCACCGTCCGTGACGTTCGGCGCCATTCGCGCGCTGGTGGTCGTGCTGCTCGTCGGCGGCGCGATCCTCGTGGTCTCGCGCGACCGGGCCGATCCAGTCATTGGCGCCTACATCGTGACCGCGGTGATGGTGGTCGAGCTGTGGAGTGTAGAGCGGCTCTACTGGAAGTTCTCGCCGCCGGCGTCGATCACGTTCGCGTCCGACGCCGCGCTCGACGCGATCAATCGCGAGCCGCAGCCGGGTCGCCTCTTAGCGATCCCGCTCGCCGAGGGCGCGGTGTGGCACGACCCGGAGTTCGGCGGGAACTTGCCGATGGTGCATGGCGTGCGCGAGGCCATGGGGTATCACGGCAACGAGCTCCGCCGCTATGACAACCTGATCGCCGATCGCGAGATCGGCAGTCCTCAGATCTGGCGACTGCTGAACGTCCGGTTCTTGCTTACGAACGTGGACTCGGTGCCCATTCCGGGCGCGACCAAGGTCGTCGGCCCCATCAAGAACGCCGCGGGATCTATCGTGGACCTCTATCGCTTGCCAGGAGACAACCCCGTCGCGTGGGTGACGCCGATCGCGGTACGCGCGCCGGACGAGCAGTCGCTTGCCACGGTGCAAGACCCACGGTTCGATCCACTCCGCGCGGCGATCTTCGACACGTCGGCGCACGTGCCGGTGGCGACCGACGTGAAAGCCCTGCCCGAGCCATTGCCGCTCACGGTCGCCAGCACGCGATACGACCCCGGGCACATGACGTTCAAGCTGAGCGCGCCGGCGCCGGCGCACGCGTCGCTCGTCGTGTCCGAGAACTACTATCCCGGTTGGACGGCGACGGTGGACGGTCATCCGGCACAGGCGGGTCGCGCCGACTACACCCTCATCGGCGTGCCGCTGCCGACTGGCGCGACGACGGTCGACCTCGAGTTCCACGATCCGGCGCTCCCCCTCGGCGAGAAAATCACGTTCGGCATGCTGCTCGTGACCGTGGCGTGGCTCGGCCTGACGCTGGTCCGTCGTCCGCCCTCGGTACGGCCGGAGGCGGCCGCATAGTGGGGCGACTCCGCGCCTCGGGGGAGTTCGGCCAGGAGCCCGGCGCGCTCGCGGAGAACGAGCGCGCGCTGGTGATCGTGCCGACGTACAACGAGAAGCCGAACATCGAGCGCTTGATCGCGGCGGTGCTGGCGCAGGATCCCCGGCTCGAGGTGCTGGTGGTCGACGACAACTCGGCCGATGGCACGGGGGCGATCGTCGACGCGCTGGCCGAGTGCGACTCGCGCGTGCACGTCTTGCATCGGCCGGGGAAGATGGGACTCGGCACGGCGTACGTGGCCGGGTTCCGTTGGGCGCTCGAGCGCGACTATGCGTACGTGTTCGAGATGGACGCGGATTTCTCGCACGATCCGGCGCACCTCACCGACTTCCTGAAGGCGATCCAGGGCGCGGATCTCGTACTCGGCTCCCGGTATCGCAAGGGGCGGGTGACGGTCGTCAACTGGCCGATGTCGCGCCTCATCCTGAGCTACTTCGCCAACGTCTATGCCCGGGCGGTGACCGGACTGCACCTCGACGACTCGACCGGCGGGTTCAAGTGCTTTCGCCGGTCGGTGCTGGAGGCGATCGACCTGAACGAGGTGAAATCGGGCGGGTATGCGTTCCAGATCGAGATGAGTTTTCGGGCGTGGAAGAAGGGCTTTCAGATCGTGGAGATTCCGATCGTGTTCGTCGATCGGACGGAAGGGACGAGCAAGATGTCGCAGCGCATCGTCCGCGAGGCCGTGTGGATGGTCTGGCGGCTCCGCTGGTGGTCGATCACAGGCCGGCTATGAAGGATGGGCAGTTCTACAAGCTGACGGGCTCGGGGAATGATTTCGTGTTCTTCGAGCTGAGCGAACGACCGCGCAGCCACATGTTCAGCATGTTCAGCGCTGACTGGGTGCAGGCCCTGTGTGCGCGCGGGACGGGTGTCGGCGCCGACGGGGTGGTGTTCGTCGTGCGGATGACGCCGGGCTCGCTCGGGATTTTTTACCTCAATGCGGACGGGTCGCAGGCGGCGCTCTGCGGCAACGCGACCTTGTGCACCGTGCGGCTCGCGTCCCTGCTTGGGCTCACCGGTGAGATCACGATCCTGACCGAGGCGGGTGAGATCCCGGGACGCCTGGTGAATGGTCAGCCGGAGATCGACCTCGAGCCGGTGAAGTCGCTGGTCGCGGACCAACCTGTGACCACGCGGCCGGTCTCTGCCCGCCGGATTGGCTTTGGCGTCGCGGGCGTCCCCCATCTGGTCGTCCTGGTCGACGACGTCGACCGCATCGATGTGGTCTCGGAGGGCGCCCGCCTGCGCCGTGATCCCATGCTGGGCCCAGCCGGAGCCAATGTGAACTTCGTGACGCCTGCGGGGCGGATGCGCACGTACGAGCGCGGGGTGGAGGGCGAGACGCTCGCCTGTGGTACGGGTGCGGTCGCGACCGCGGCACTGCTCACCGCTTGGGGCCTGGCTGCGTCACCCGTGAGGCTCACGACGCGCTCGGGCTCCGTACTCGCGGTCCGGCTCGGCCCGTCGACGGCATCGCTCTCGGGCGAGGGTCGGTTAGTGTTTACGGGGCAGCTTCCGACCCCCTGACGCGCCCCTCAGTGCGGCGAGGGTCGCCGCGCCGGAATCCCATCGAGCATGCCACGCACGCTCAGATCTTCGTCGATATCGGGCCAGTGGATCCCATCCCCATCCCCGATGATCCGCCAGTTCGCCCGTTGGGCTGGCGTCGCATCAGACAGCCGCCACGACCACGCGAGGGGCACGCTGATCGCTCGCCCATCTGTGAGGAGCATCGTGATTGAGTCATTCGTGACCTCGACCGATCGCACACGCGGGTCGCTCTTAATCACAGTGGCCATGCCAAGCCTCCAGGATCTTCGTTCGATGCGCGAATATAATCGTCCGAATGCGGTTCAGTTCACGTTTACTAAACACCCGTGATGGCATCACGACTAGAGATTCTAGCCAGACCTTCGCTTCAGCGCGCTCGCGTCAGCCGAGCGTCAGTTCACGAAGTTCAAATCCCAGCGGTCATTTGCCTAACAAAGGAAACTTTCCACATACCCGGTTCATTTGCACATCGGTACCAATGTGCTAAGCCGCTATAGGGCAGCCACTTAGCGTCTTGATCTCCAGCGCTGTCTCACATAGTTTTCCACGCGTGACCGAGCGCACGAGCTCAGACGTCATTGTCCGCATCGCTGTGGAAAACATCCACCGGCATATTGCCGCGCTCTCGGCGAGCGAGGTCGTGCAGCTCGTGCTGTTCCCCGAGTCGATCGCTGCCTGGTCGACCGGGGCAGGGGTCGATGAGTCCCAGGTGGCAAACCTCTTCCGCCGCCACCGGACCTACGTTCGACTCCGGAGCCTACTGGCCGACCGCCTCGGCGTCCCGATCACGATCCTCGCGCACCTGATCGACGCCGACCCCCAGGTCCCGCCGAGCCGTCGTCCAGCGGCGTTGGCCGAGATCCTGGCTGAGGCGGGAATCCCGTGGGGCGATCCGCGGCCGGCGATCGATTGGCGAAGCCCACCATATCCATCCTATCGCGAGGGGACGAACCCCCTCGAGCGCCTGGCGCTGGCGAACATCGCGGTCGTCGTCCCGGCCATGCCGGCGAGCCGGATCGTGGGCTACGCCTTGTGGCCGGAGTCACTGGCGGGCTTTGCCGCGCGGTCAAAGCGCTTCAGCCTGGGCGCACTGCTCACGACGTTGTCTGGGATGCGTCGCTCGGACGCGATCGAGGCCGCGTTGTCTCGTCGCCTTGGTGTGCGCCAGGCGGAGCTCGACGGGTTCATTGGAGCGACGAAGAGGGACCCGTTGGCGGCCGGTCTGCCGCCAGTATCCGGCCAGTAGGGAGTTGTCCCGGTCTTTCTCCACAATCCACATTGGTCGATAGTTTACATAATATCTATTATACGGAGTACACCGGGAGTGTAACCCAGCGGTTCGCCGGCGCGTCGCATCGCCAGCCATGCCGCCCACAAGCCCCGACGAGCGCCAGATCTCTCGAAGCGCCCTCACCGGACTCCACGGCGTCATCGCCACCATGCTCGCGATCCCGCTCTTTGCCGTGGGACTCGTCGCCTGGATCCCCGGCCTCGACGAACGGCTGCTCGGCCATCCGCTCCCACCGATCGCCACCATGGCCCCTGTCCTCGCCGCCGGCATCCTCGGCCTCGCTACCATGTTCAGCCGCCAAAGGTGCCGGGTCTACCTGACCCCCATCGGCCTCCGCATCGTCAGCGGCCGGACCGAGATCCTGGTCCCCATGAGTCAGATCCAGACGGTCGAGCACGACACCAACACGATCGTCGTGACGTTCCGCGAGCCCACACCGCTCGGCTCGTCCATCCGATTCCCGTTCCTCTCAATCGGGTTGATCGGCCCAAGCGTCGTCGACGATCTCCGCCAGCGCGCCGGCCTCCCGGTTTCCCAATAACGCTCCCGGGAACCATGTTTCTGGTTACAGTCTTCGTCGTTTGTAACCCGATACCGGAGACGCGCTAGACATGCCTCACCCAGCACTCGGCGGCCAGTTCACATTCCCGGGCACGCCACTCACCGTCCACCGCATGGGCTACGGCGCCATGCAGCTCTCAGGACCCGGCATCTACGGCCCACCCAAGGATCCCGAGACCGCCGTCGCCGTCCTCCGCGAAGCCGTGGCCGCGGGCGTCGACCACATCGACACGTCCGACTACTACGGCCCCCACATCACCAACCAGATCATCCGCCGCGCCCTCCACCCGTACCCGGCCGGCCTCGTCATCGTCACCAAGCTCGGCGCCCGCCGCACCCCTGACAAATCGTGGGTGCCCTGGAATGCCCCCAAGGATCTCGAGGCGGGCGTCCACGACAACCTCCGGAACTTGGGTCTCGAGGCCATCGACATCGTGAACTATCGCGTGATGGGAACCGGCCACGGTCCCGGCGAGGGCTCGGTCGAACCCCAGATCACGGCGCTCGCCGAGCTCCAGCGCCGAGGCCTGATCCGCCACATCGGCGTCTCCAACGCCACGGCGACGCAGGTCGCCGAAGCGCAGTCGATCACGGACATCGTGTGCGTGCAGAACAACTACAACGTCGCCCACCGCGATGACGACACGCTGATCGACGCCCTCGCCGGCCAGGGCATCGCCTACGTGCCGTTCTTCCCATTAGGCGGCTTCACCCCGCTCCAATCCTCGACCTTGAACGCCGTCGCCACCCGACTCGGCGC
>DATHNL010000017.1:0-30906 GCA_035486035.1 Gemmatimonadaceae bacterium | reverse complement strand
AAGCCCATGAGACGCCCCGACCCGCCCTTCACGCCCTCGATGAACGCCGGGACCCGCGACTTGTCGCCGATCTCCTGGATCATTCGGAGCACGGCCTCGTTCGCCCCGCCGTGCAGTGGGCCGTAGAGCGCCGCGATGCCCGCCGCGACCGCCGAATACGGGTCGACATGCGAGGATCCGACGCCGCGGACCGCACTGGTCGAGCAGTTCTGCTCGTGGTCCGCGTGCAGGATGAAGAGAATCTCGATCGCGCGCGTGAATACGGGATTCGACCGGTACTTGGGCTCGCTCATCCGGGCGACCATCGACAGGAAGTTCTCGCCGTACGAGAGGTCGTTGTCCGGATAGACGAACGGCAGGCCCTTCATGTGCCGGTAGATGAACGCGGCGATCGTCGGCATCTTCGCGATCAAGCGAATGATCGAGATGTCGCGCTGCTCGGGATCGAAGATGGCCTTGGCTTCGGGATAGAATGACGACAGGGCCGCGACCGCGCTGCACATCATCGACATCGGGTGCGCGTCGTAGCGGAACCCGGTCAAGAACGTGCGCAGGTTCTCGTGCACGTACGTGTGGTACGTGACATTGTGCACGAACTTGTCGTACTCGGGCTGCTTCGGCAGCTCGCCGTGTCGGAGCAGCCACGCGACTTCGAGAAAGCTGGCCTTTTCGGCGAGCTGCTCGATCGGGTAGCCCCGATATCGCAGGATGCCCTTTTCGCCGTCGATGAACGTGATGGCGCTGCGACACGATGCCGTATTGAGAAACGCCGGGTCGTAGCTGACCAGGCCCTTGAGATCAGTGGCGCGGATCGCGCCATCGGTGATCGGTAGCTCGTACGACGTGCCCGTGCGCCCGTCGTTGACGTTCAGAGTGTCGGTCATCAGGCAAAAGCTAATCGATAGATCAATTTCCACTCAGCCTCGGACACGGGCTGAACGGAGAGCCGGCTGCCCTTTTGCAACAGCACCATGTGCGCGAGTCCCTTCTGCTGTCTCAGCTCAGCAAGGGTGATTGGTCTTTTCGCCGGCTCTTTGGCACGAATGTCTACGGCATACCAGAGCGGCGCATCGCGCTTGCTCTTGGGATCGTGGTGGTCATCGGATGAATCGAAGGCCGATTCGTCGGGATAGCCGGCCTTGACCACTTCGGCGATCCCGACGATGGCGGTCGGATCCGCGCTGGAGTGATAAAAGAACACCAGGTCGCCGACCTGCATGTCGTCGCGCAGATAATTGCGCGCCTGGAAGTTGCGCACGCCGTCCCAGCGGGTGGTGCGCTTGGGGCTCTTCCAGAGATCGTCCCACGAGAATGTCGTGGGCTCGGATTTGAGGAGCCAGTATTTCACATCTTGGAGGCGAGGGGAAGATCGAGCTCGAAGAAAAATCGAGTCCCGGACTCCGATGTGTCGACCCCCAATTCCCCCTGCATCGATGCGACGAGCTTGCGGCAAATCGCGAGCCCGAGACCGGCGCTCGAGAACGTGAAGTCGCCGGGCCGCTGCCGGCGCCGGAACGCATCGAACAACGTCGCCATGACCGCCGGAGGGATCCCGCGGCCGGTGTCCTGCACCGCGAACTCCAGTCGTGTCCGAGACTTGGGCCGAGCCGTGACCTCGACAGAACCCTCGGCCGTAAACTTGAGCGCGTTCGTCGTCAGGTTGAGCAGCACGCGATTCAGCGCCGCGGGGTAGCCAACCCGCGAGTCGGCGTCCGGCGGCTCCAGCCGAACCGTGAGCCCTTTCTCTTCAGCGATCGGCTGAACGATCGCGCCAACTGATCGCAAAATATCAGCGACGGAGAAGGGAATGGGCTTTTGATCGATCAACCAATCCCCCCGGGCGAGCTCGATCACATCCCCGGCCAACGCGCTGAGGCCGAATGCGGCGCTATAAATAAGTCCCAGCTGCCGCTCCTGAATCTGCGTCAGCGGACCACTCTGGCTCGAGCGCAACCGTTCGGCCAAAAACAAGATCGACGCGAGCGGCGAACGCATGTCGTGCGCGACCTCGACGACGAGCGGCAGCGCATCTGATCCGGAGAGGCGATTCGCGAATCGCTGAGCCGTGTCGGCCTCGATCGCCTCGTGCACGCGCTCGAGGGCGAGACACGCCGACACCGCGTCGTCGGCCGCGTAACTGCCACTGGCCGCGCTCTCCAGGATCTGTCGCCGCAACGCATCGAGCAGCCGCCGGGCTGGAATGCTGACGGGCAGCGCCGCGAGCTCCGCCTTCCCGCCGACGGAGACACGCTGGGCCGCTTCAGCCAGCGCGGCCATGGGCGGGCCGATGTCGTCAGCGGTCGCTCCCGAGACGTCGTCCGGGTCCCAGGCCGCCACCGCGCGAACGGCGGCCTGCGCGAGTAGCAGGACGACACCGCTGCCAGGCGGCGGAGCTTCGCGCGGCGTGGGCGTGATGCGCCGCGGAGCTGCTTCCACTGGGGTCACTCGAGCGTCCCGGCCAGCTCGTCGCGGCGGAATCCGTGTTTCTCCATCAGACGATACAACGTCGTCCGGTCGATGTTCGCCAGGCGCGCGGCGCGCGACATGTTGCCACCCGCACGCACGACGAGGCGTTGCAGGTACTCCTTCTCGAAGTGGGCGACGAGCTTTTCCTTCGCCAGGTGATAGGCGTCGGTCATGATCGCCGGCGGCATCCCGCCATCGGCCGCCGCGGCGCTCGGGTGGCCCGTGTCATCGAGCGCCGGAATGTCCTCGGCGCGAATCGGCTTGCCCGGCTCGATGATCACCGCGACGTGCTCGATCACGTTCTGCAACTCCCGGACATTCCCTCTCCACGGCCTGGACCGCAGCAGCTCAATCGCCGCCTCACTCAACTTGGGAAGCGGCTCGCCCTGCGGACGATGCCGTTCCCAGTAGTGAGTCAAAAAGTGATTCGCGAGCAGCGGAATGTCCTCTAATCTCTTGCGCAGCGGCGGAAGCTTGATCGGCACCACGCGGAGCCGATAAAACAGATCCTCTCGGAGAATCCCCGCGTTCACGGCTTCTTGCGG
The DNA here is from genome assembly GCA_035486035.1 of Gemmatimonadaceae bacterium. Classification (GTDB taxonomy): domain Bacteria; phylum Gemmatimonadota; class Gemmatimonadetes; order Gemmatimonadales; family Gemmatimonadaceae; genus DASRDS01. The sequence continues at coordinate 27,895 of DATHNL010000017.1, read as the reverse complement.
CTCCCTATTCGTCGCCGAAATAAAGCGCACGTCAACAACAGCATCCTGTTGCTCACTGCCAACGCGCCGCACCACGCCATCTTGCAGCACGCGCAGCAACTTGGCCTGCAACGGATGCGACATCTCCGTCAGCTCGTCCAGAAACAACGTCCCACCGTTCGCGGTCTCCAACAACCCAGGCTTGTCTCTATCCGCGCCGGTAAAAGATCCCTTGCGATGCCCGAACATCTCTGATTCGAGCAGGGGTTCAGGCAAAGCGGCGCAATTTATAGGAACCAGCTTACGACTCGCGCGACGGCTGTGTCGATGAATGAACTGAGCGATGAGCTCTTTACCGGTCCCCGACTCTCCGCTGATCATGACCGAGGCGTCCGTCGAGGCGACGCGCCGAGCGAGATCGACGGCCTGACGGAAGGCAGGAGAGATGCCGAGCAGTGTGATGCGATCTGAGTTCGAGCTCTGCTCGACGAGCTTGGCCTTGAGATCACGGGTCTCGCGGGCAACGGCGACGGCGTGCGATGCGCGACCGATGAGAATCTGTAGATGGGACGCTGAGAAGGGCTTGGGCAGGTAGTCCCACGCGCCAGCGCGCAGGGCCTCGATGCTCGACGTGACACTGGGATTGCCCGTCATCACGATAACGATCGTGTCCTTATGGGCTTCGAGCGCCGCCGCCAGGATATCCATGCCGGACAGCGGCGTCAGATAGAGATCGACCAGAATGATGTCGAACCGACGCCGCTTGACGAGATCAATCGCCTCGTCACCACGTCCAGTAGCTGTGACGTTGTAACCGTCGAGCTGCAAAACGCTGAGGCAACCTTCCCGCAGCGTGCGATCGTCATCAACGAGCAGGAGCCGCAGACTGGCCTTCACCTCAGGCGCGATCGCCAACGGCTCCCTGCCCATTGCGGGCGTTTCGACCGAAGGGGGCGCCGATACATCACTTATTGGCAGATCAGAGGAGAAGGCCGAGGACGACATGAGGCTCCAGGATGAGTGACTTCTAACTTTTCGGCGCTATTAATTACAACAAAGTGTTGCATCTGTCAATCATATTCCGTTGCAATTGACCAACAATTCTGTTGTATAGTCACGGCATACAAGTGTTGAGGTGCATTAGCTATAAACAACTTGGCTGGGCCCCTTTTTGCGAAGTCATGCCCAGTCTCTATCCAATTAAATTCACGTGAATCGCATGTCGCTCCCGCCCACGCCAACGCCGTCGACGGCGCTGACACCTGCTTCCCCTGACGGGCAGGCGCTGGCGTCGTTCCAACAATGGGGTCCGCCGATCGAAGCCCGTGGGGGCGCCGGCGGCGGCGGCGGCGAGAAGAAAACGCCCTGGCACCGCTACATCGCGGCGGTGATCCGCTTCAAATGGCTGATTGCGGGGTGTTTCGTGATTGGCGTCGGGGCCGGTGTCGCCGCGACCCGCTTGCTCTCTCCGCAGTATGAGGCGCGCGCGACCGTGTTGCTCGCGACTGAGCAGCGCGGCGGTGGTGGCGCGAACGGGCCGATCTCGTCCGGTCAATTCCTCGAAACGGCCGCGTGGACGGACCTCTTCAAGGCGTACCGCGTCGTCGAGCCGGTTGTCACCAAGCTCGGTCTGTACATCCATCATGCCGACAAGGACGACGACATCTTCCAGCATTTCGGGCTGGCCGATCAATATCAGGCCGGCGAGTTCTTCCTGAACGTCGCGTCGACCGGACGGCAGTATACGCTCACGACGAAGAAAGGCACCGTGCTGGAGCACGGCGCGCCTGGCGACTCGATCGGCCTCCATCTCGGCATGAAGTGGCAGCCACCGCGCTCGGCGTTCAAGCCCGGGCGCAAGGTCGTGTTCTCCGTGTCCTCGCTTCCCGATGCGGCGAACGGTCTGACCAACCGGGCGACGCTGAATCTCCCGGACATGAGCAACGTGCTCCACATCTCGCTCGACAGCTGGAATCCGAACGAGGCGGCGAACACGCTGAATACATGGCTGGATCAGTTTCTCGCCGTCGCCGCCGAGTTGAAAAAGCAGAAGAACACGCAACTCACCGCGACGATCGGCGACCAGTTGAGCATCGCGCGCGACCGACTCGCCCGCGCCGAGAAGAACCTGCAGGCGTTCCAGGAAGCGAGCATCAGGGTGAGCGCCTCGGCGCCGACGACGAACGTGCCAACGGGCACGCCCGGATCCATCGGGGCGGTGACCGGCGATCCCGCGGTCTCGACCTATCTCGCGCTCAGGGTCGAGCACGACAATCTGAGTCACGACGTTCAGGCCGCGCAGGCGGTCCTGACCGACATGAGTATTGGCAAGGCGTCGCCCGACGGGCTGCTGGGCATCCCGTCGCTCATGGTCGGCGCCGACAACCTGCGCTCGGCGATCAACGACTACAACACCAAAGCGGCCGAGCTCCGCAACCTCCAGCAGACGTACACCGACAACTACAAGGGCGTCATCGACGCCAAGCGCATCGTCGACAACTACTACACGGTGACGATCCCGCAGCTCGCCAATCAGTCGCTCCAGCGCCTGCGCGCGCAGGATGCGATCTACGCCAAGCAGCTCGGCGAGAGCGAGCGGGTCGTCCAGGACGTGCCCGCCCGGACGATCGACCTCATGCGCCTCCAACGCGAGGTGACATCGGCCGGCGAGTTGTTCACGAGCCTCAACAAGGCGTACGAGGACTCACGGCTGGCGGAAGCGAGCACGATCCCCGATATCGAGGTCGTCGACCGCGCCGGCGTTCCGGAGGCGCCATCGCGCAACACCGCGCCGCGGGTGCTCATGATGGCCGTGTTCGGCGGACTGGGCGCGGGCCTCATGCTGGCGTTGCTGCTGGACCGGCTCGACCAGCGATTCCGCCATCCGGAGCAGGCGTCCGATGAGCTCGGGCTCCCCATCATTGGCACCGTGCCGAGTCTGCCGACACCGAAGCAGCGCAAGGCCGACCCGGAGATCAGCGCGCAAGTCATCGAGGCGTTCCGAACGATTCGGTTGCACATCAAGGAGATGTTCCCGGCCGATGGACCCGTGCAGTTCACGATCACGAGTCCTGGAGCCGGGGAGGGCAAATCCCTCGTATCGTCCAACCTGGCGATGTCATTCGCCGAGAGCGGCCAGCGGACGTTACTCATCGACGGGGACATTCGACGCGGCCAGCTACACGAGACGTTCGGTATGCGGCAGTCGCCGGGACTCCTCGACTATCTCCTGAACCACTCGGCGCTCGACGAAGTCTTGCAGGAGACCGATTACGAAGGGCTGACGCTCGTGACCTGCGGCACGCGCCGGCATCGCGGGCCCGAGCTGCTGCAGTCGAATGCGCTCGAGGCATTCATGTCGGCCGTGCGGCCGTTCTTCGACGTGATCATCGTCGACTCGCCGCCACTCGGCGCCGGCATCGATCCGTTCGCGCTGGCGAAGGCCACCGGCGCGCTGGTCGTCGTGCTCCGCGTCGGGCGCAGCGATATCAAGATGGCGCAGGCGCGGCTCCAGGCGATGGACCGCTTCGTTCCCGTGCGTCATCTGGGGTCAATCTTGAACGACGTGCGCGCCGCCGGGGCGTATCGCTACTACTCGTACCTGTACGGGTATCGCCTCGACGAAGGCGAGCTTCGCGCGCAGGTGCCGTCGCAGGTGGGCGGCCTGATCGGCCGCAAATAGGCCGATCAGGAGACCTTGCGGGTCTTCTTCTTCAGGAAGTCCATGAGGATGAACTGCCCCAGGGTCATGGTATTCGTGAAGTACGCCTTTCCCCTCGATATCTCGGAGACGCGCTTCACGAATTCCACCAAGGCGCGATCACGGGCCAGCATGAACGTGTTGATCATGATGCCGGCCTTTTTGCACAACGCCACTTCTTTGAGCGTGTGCTGAATGACCGTTGCATCGAGCCCCATGGAGTTCTTGTAGATCTGCCCATTGGGCATCGTCAGCGCGCTCGGCTTCCCGTCAGTGATCATGACGATCTGGCGCATGTCCTTCTTCTGCGCCAACAGCAGCCGTCTCGCCAACTTGAACCCCTCGGCCGTATTCGTGTGATACGGCCCCACCTGCGCATGGGCGAGCCGCGCCAGCGGAATCTCCTCGGCAGAGTCATGAAACAGAATGACTTTGATCGAGTCCCCCGGATACTGCGTGCGGATGAGATGCGTTAACGCCAGCGCAACCTTCTTCGCGGGCGTAAACCGGTCCTCGCCGTACAGAATCATCGAGTGCGACGTATCGAGCATGAGCACCGTCGCGCACGATGACCGATACTCGGCCTGCCGCACCATGAGGTCGCCGTAATCGAGATCCATCGGGACTTCGATCTTGCCGGTCCGCGCCAGCGCATGCTTCAACGTTTCGTTGACGTCGAGATTCAACACGTCGCCGAATTCGTATGGCTTGCTGAACCCATCGGCCTCGATCCCGGTCGCCAGATACGGCGTCTCGTGGCTTCCGAAGCTCGACTTGCCCAACGAGCCCAAAATGCCCCGCAGTGTCTTATAACCGAGAAAGTCGATGCCTTTCTCGGTGAGATTGAACTGGACGTCCTTTGAGGCCGCGTGGGCCAACCCGCCTTTGCCCGTGACGGGCTGCTGCGTGCCCGGCATCTGAGGTGGGGCGTCGATACGCAGATACCCCTCGGCCGCGAGCCGCTGCACCAGCTGATCGAGCAGTTGCGCAAGCTTCGCCTGCGACTCCTCGTCCCCGTCGCCGCGCAGGGCCTCCAGCATTTCCGGTGTGAACTGACCGCTCTCGACAAGCGCGTCAAGGATGGCCTCGCGCAGCGCCTCCATCGACCGGTCGGCCTCTTCACCGAAGTCCCCCCAGTAGGGACTCGACTGCTTTCCGCCGGCGAATCCTGATTGCAGGAGAAAATCCGCGAGCTTGTCGAGCAACGCCTGGAGATCAATGGCGTCGGCGGACTCTGGGCTGAACTTCTGGTAGGTATGAAATCTCACCTGATCCCCCTGGCGCCGTTCGCTTCGCTCCGGCGCACTGATCCTGCTCGACCAACATGCCTCGGCTTCCCGTGTTACGACGGCGTCGTATGGATCCTACTCGACCAGCGTTCCTCGGGTTCCCGCCCCACAACGCCGTAGTGAACGCGAGCGCAGCGAGCGTTCCTACGAATATAATCATGGGAGCATGCCCACGACCGCCCGATCCCTGAATCCGTTCCGAACGCTGATACAGCACCGGAACTTCCGGATCTTCTGGATCGGCCAGACGGTGTCACTCATGGGCACCTGGATGCAGACGATGGCCCAGGGCTGGCTGGCACTCCAGCTATCCAATAGCGCTTTCATCGTCGGCCTGGTCAGCGCCATCGGATCCCTGCCGATTCTCGCGCTGTCGCTCCCCGCGGGAGTTGTCACCGACCGCGTCAACAAGCTGACGCTCGTGACCATCTGCCAGGCCTGCCTCCTGGTCGAGGCAGCCGCTCTCTGGGCGTTCACAGCCACGAACCGGATCACAATCCCGTTGCTGCTCGGCCTCGCCGCCTTCAACGGCATCGCGAGCGCGTTCGAGATCCCGGCCCGCCAATCACTCATGATCGAGCTCGTCGGCCGCGACGACCTCCACGACGCGATCGCGCTCAACTCCAGCGGATTCAACCTCGCCCGCATCATCGGCCCCGCGATCGGCGCGGCCGTGCTCGCGACGTTCGGCCTCTCCTGGTGCTTCCTGCTCAACGCCATCAGCTACCTCGCCGTTCTCGCGGGCTTACTGCTGATCCGTCTTCCGCCCTGGATCGCCGCACCCCACGCGTCGCCCATCGACGGCCTCCTCGAAGGCCTTCGCTACATGGCGAAGACCCCAGAGGTCTCGGCGCTCATGCGCATGGTCACGATCTACTCGATCTGCGGCATCCCCTATCTCACATTGATGCCGGTGGTCGCCCGCGACCTCCTGCACGCCGGCGCCGGCGGCTACGGTGTGCTGTTGGCCTGCGTGGGGATCGGCGGACTAGCCGGTGCGCTCTTTCTCGCCGCCGCGAGCGGTCGCTTCCGTCGCGGTCGCCTGATGGCGTTCTCCACCTACGGCTTTTCGCTGTTGTTGATCGCCTTCTCGCTCTCTCGCTCGGAATGGCTGTCTCGCGGCTTGCTCTTGGGCTGCGGCTTCATGATGATCCTGAACGGTGCCCTCGCCAACAGTCTCCTGCAGTCCCTTGTGCCAGATGCACTTCGCGGGCGCCTGATGGCCGCCTACTCGCTGATCGCCGTCGGCGTCGCGCAGGTCGTCGGCTCGTTCGTCGCCGGCACCGTCGCCAACGCGGTCGGCGTCGATTGGGCGATCGGCGGTGCGGCGGCCGTCATGCTCGCCTACGCGTACTACGCTTTTTCCAGATCGCCCGAGATCCGCCGATTGTAGGCGGGCGTGAAGCGCTCGGGCGTCACGCTCGGAAACACCAGCCGCGCCGCCCGAGCGATCGTCTGCGCTGATCCTTCGACGCCGAGCCAATCGGTGTTGATGCAGATGTGATAATTCTCCGGCGCGCGCCAGTCGCGATCATAGAATCGCTTCACCGACTGCGCCCGCTGCGCGTTCACCTCGTCGAGGCGCTTCTCGGCCTGGGCCTGAGCGAGTCCTTCCCGCGCCATGACGCGCTGCACGAGCGCCGGCCGCGGCGCGTAGCAGAATACGTGAATCGCATCGGCACGCTCGGCCAAGATGGCTTGAGCGCCACGACCCACGATGACGACCGGTCCTCGCGCGACGTACTCCTCGATCACGCGCCGCGTGACGGCGATCAAGCGCTCGGTTGCCGGCAGGGCGTATTCGCCCGTGACCGGCTGAACTTCCGGCGTGCTCATCGCCAACGCATCGGTGAGCCGTGCGGTCAACGATGGCACGCGCTCCTCGCGCGCCTGCACTTCATCGACCGGCATGCCCAACCGCGCCGCGACTTCGTTGACGATCTCGTTGTCGAGCAACGCCCAGCCAAGCAGCGCGGCGACTCGGGCCGCCACGTCCGACCCACCGGACCCGAACAGGCGGGAGATCGTGATGGTCGGCATCGGGCCGCTATCGATCGACTGGTCGAACGCGCAGATGCTCGACGATCTCGAACCCCAGGGCATCCCACGCCCGGTTGGCCGCCTCGCCATCGGCGACGCTGTGCAACCGGAACTCGTCGAGCCCCACGCTCCGGGCCCACGCCTCGGCGCGCTCCAGCAGCGCGCGCAGCACGCCCCGGCGGCGTACCGACGGATCGACGTAGACTGATGACACGTACGCGTACTGCTCGGGGGAGAGCAGGGGCGACCCGCTCGACTCCACGCACCGCAAGATCCCGACGATCGCCCCATCCCGCTCGGCGAGCAACGTGATCTCGCCGGGCGAGTCGAGCTGTCGGGCAAACAACCGCCGGGCCCGCGCCGTCACATCGCTCGCCAGCCGACGATAGATCGGATTCGAGGCGTGCTCACGGAGCAGCGCCAGCCGAAGCGCGACGACGGCGTCGAGATCGCGCACCGTCGCCCGCCGGACTGTGACGCTCGGCGCCGCGGGTTTAGGCGGAGAGGCCGCCACCGAACATATCCTGACCCGGCCGTCTCCGTTGCTCCTGTACGGCTCTCCCGTACTGGCCCGTGTCCGAGCGCGAGATCTTGCGGCGGGCGACCAACGCTTCCAACACGAGCTCGCACGCCGCGGTCGCGACCGGGAGATCCGCCCGCGGCGCGAGCGCGGTATCTCTGACGACTCGCAGCAGCCCGGGCACCGTCTCGAAGCCCTTGTGCACGGCGTCGGTCGAGACGTCATCGGACACTTGCAACGCGCCGCCAGAGTCGAACCACATCACGATCTCGTCGGTGTTGACGTTCCCCGCCCGTTCTTTGAACGTCGCATCCGATGCCCGACGAATCAGCTCACGCGCGATCGCCTGACCACCGATCAGCTCCCCTTCGTACTCGAGCTCGATCTTTCCCGTGATCGCTGGCAGGGCCGCATAGATATCAGCGATCCGCGGCACGATTTCCGATTCGCCCATCTCGAGCGCTCGCCGCTCCGCGTTGGACACCACGTTCTCGAGCACGGATATCGGCATGCGCTGCGACACACCTGACCGGCGATCGATTCTCTTATCGACTCTCGCCTCGAACGCGATCCGTTCGATAACCTCGGCGATAAAATCAGGGACCCTGACTCGGATGCCCCGATCGACCCACGCTTCCTGCTGCGTGATCTCCATGCCGAGTCCGACCGTCTCGGGGTAGTGCGTAACAATCTCGCTGCCGATACGGTCTTTGAGCGGCGTGATGATCTTGCCTCTCGCCGTATAGTCCTCGGGATTCGCTGTAAAACACAATTCAACATCAAGCGGCAGTCTCACGGGATATCCCTTTATCTGGACGTCCCCTTCTTGCATGATGTTGAACAGTCCGACTTGGACCTTTCCGGCGAGATCCGGCAACTCATTGAGCGCGAAAATGCCCCGATTCGCGCGAGGCAACATCCCGTAGTGAATCGTCAGTTCGTCGGACAGTAAGTGACCACCGCGAGCAGCCTTGATGGGATCGACATCGCCGATGATATCCGCGATCGTCACGTCAGGCGTCGCAAGCTTCTCGATGTAGCGCGCCGTCCGGTCCAGCCAGACGATGGGGGTGTCATCACCCGCCTCGGCGAGGAGCGTGCGCCCGTATTTCGAAATCGGCGCGAACGGATTGTCGTTCACTTCGCTCCCGGCGATGATCGGTAGCGCGTCGTCGAGGAGCGATGTCAGGGCTCGGAGAATGCGCGATTTCGCCTGTCCGCGCAGGCCCAGTAAAATAAAGTTGTGCCGCGACAGGATGGCGTTGACCATCTGCGGCATGACGGTCTCTTCATACCCAATGACGCCGGGAAACAGCGGCCCGCCGCACGCGAGCCGGGCGAGCAGGTTCGTCCGGAGCTCGTCTTTCACCGACCGCAACGCCCGTTCGGGGGCGCCGAACGGCGATGCTTTGAGTGCGCCGAGCGTTTCAGGCAGTAGCGACAAATCCATTCTCCAATGCGTGTGACACCTCGACGAGGTTGTCGTAGAACACCGGTGCGTGGCCGAGGTCCGTTTCGAGCTGGGACGTCGTCGCGTTCGGATTCTGCCCGTCGGGTGTGAACTTGCCCCACCAGATCGACGGCGCCCAGACGACGCCCGGCCGCAAGGAGTCCACGACACGCGCGGTCGCGACGAACTGTCCCCGATCGTTGTGAATGATCACTCGGTCACCGTCGCTGATACCCCGCTGCTCGGCGTCCGATACATGCAAATGACACTCCGGCTCCGCGCCCCGGCTTAATGACGGCACGTTGACGAATGTGGAATTCAGAAACTGGTGCCGGGGTGACGAAATCAGTGTCAGCGGAAACCGCGCCGCGAGCTCCGGGGCTTCCTCCGGCGACTCACGCGGCGGCGTGTAGGTAGGCACCGGATCGAGTCCGAGTTCCGCGAGCCGCTCCGAGTACAGTTCGCACTTCCCACTGGGGGTCAAAAAGCCTCCGTGGGCGAACGGGAGATAGGGCCTCGGCACGTTGAGCCGCGCCCAGCCCTGTTCCATGAGCGTCTCGAGCGTCACCCCGCCCATCCGCTGGTGGTTGGATGCCAGCGCCTGAGAGATCAACGTGAGATCGTCATCGGCGAGCGAGGGGTGCGTCATTCCCATTCGGGTCGCGATCAGCCGGAAAATCTCGCTGTTCGGCTTGCTCTCCCCGATCGGCTCGATCGCCGGGCGATTGAGCGTCGCGTAGAAATGTCCGTACGCGAGGTGCACGTCCCAGTGCTCGAGCTGCGTCGTTGCCGGCAGGACGATGTCTGCGTAGTCAGCGGTGTCGGTTTGGAAGTGCTCCAATACGACCGTGAACAGATCCTCTCGCTTGAAGCCCGCCAATACCGTATTGCGATCGGGCGCAACTGACGCTGGATTCGAGTTATACACGATCAGCGCACGCACTGGCGGTCCACCGACTCCGGCATGGGGCTTGGTCAGTGCGTCGCCCAGGCGGATCATGTTGATCGTGCGGACGGGCGGCGACAGATCCGGCCTCTCCAACGCTTCGCGGTTGAACTTGAACGCCGCGCTCGTCGACAGTTGCACGCCGCCACCCGGCCGTCGCCAATGGCCAGTAATCGCGGGCAGACAGGCTATCGTCCGCACCGCCATACCACCTCCGGCGTGCCGCTGTAACCCGTAATTCACCCGAATGAACGCCGCCTTGGCCTTGCCGTATCGCTCGCCGAGATGTTGCACAACCCGCGGTTCAAGCCCCGTAATAGTCGCCACGCGATCGACCGTATACTCGAGTGCGCGTTCGCGAAGCGACGCGCTCCCAATGGTATAACGCTCGAGATAGTCCCGATCCTCTAATCCCTGCGCAAACACGATGTGCATGATACCGAGCGCCAGGGCGGCGTCAGTGCCTGGCCGAATCGCCAGCCACTCATCGCTTTGCGCAGCGGTCCGCGTGCGTAACGGATCGATGCAGATAACAGGTGCCCCGCGTCGCTTGGCCTCGAGCACGAAGGGCCACATGTGGGGATTCGACGTAAGGGTGTTCGTTCCCCACAACAAGATGAGATCGCTTTCCGGGATGCCTTCCGCGTCCGCGCCGAGGTTGGCGCCGACCGTCATGATCATGCCTTGACGCCCGGCTTCGGAGCAGATCGTGCGGTCGAGCTTGGACGCACCGAGGAGGTGAAAGAATCGGTGGTCCATCGAGCCACCCTGCACGAGTCCCATAGTGCCCGCATATGAATAAGGCAGTATGGCTTGCGGTCCATCGCTCGATTGGGCGATTGCGCCGAGCCGAGTAGCGATCTCGTCTAGTGCATCATCCCATGAGATGGGGACGAATTGCCCGCGACCTTTGTGACCACTCCGCCGGAGAGGCGTTTTCAGGCGGTCAAGATGATACGTACGCTCCACGTACCGATTCACCTTGGCACACAAGAAACCCTGGGTGAACGGGTGATTGGGATCGCCGGCGATCGATATGGCCCGGCCGTCTTCGACCGTTGTCAACGTCGCACAGGTGTCCGGGCAGTCGTGGGGGCACGCGCCGCGAACGATCGTGGTCATTCTCTCGAAAGTAGCGCCCGGCTGGCACTTGCACTAGCGGACTGGTCTTGACAGTGCCATTGTAGCCAGTAACTTCCTGCCGATTCCGAGCGTTTGCTTCAGACGGAATGCGGATGCGTGCACGGCCACGCCCATATTTCCGACCCCCTGATCAGGAGATTGTGTAATGAAGCGCCTGGCCCTTGTCGCTGCTGCATTCACGCTCGTCGCCGTCGCGTGTAAGGCGAAGGATACCGGAACGCAGGGCGCCGATTCGACGTCGACCGCCGCTCCCGCGCCCGCGATGGCTCCCGCGCCTACGGCGGATACCGGCATGAAGAAGGACACGTCGATGAAGTCAATGTCGGCTGATACCGGCATGAAGAAGGACACGGCCATGAAGAGTATGGCCGCCGACTCCGGCAAGAAGCACAAGAAGAGCAAGATGTAGTTCCGGTGCTCTGCGACTTAGCAGAGCAAACCGACGAGACGATACGTGGGGCGCGGCGCAACGCTGCGCCCTTCGTGCATCACAGGGTTGCGGTGATCTCATCGCCGCACAGCGCCGGCATGAGCGCCGAGAGCCGCTCCTGAAACTCCGGCTCGCCCATCACCGGCGCGACGTCGTCCAAGTCGCACGGGATATCGTCGTCGAGCTCGAGCCACGACACGCATCCTCCGTATCGCCGAAGCTCAGGGATGACGACAGGCTGACGCAGTCGCTCGACGCGGAGCGCCGAAAGCGTCACCCCAGGCCGACGATAAAAGAACCGCGACTCGAGCGCCGAGAGCGACAACCCGAGCTCGTGCCGCACGAGGGCCAAGCGTGTCACGTCGGTGACCGTAAAACAGATCGCCACATGCGCGACATACTCGATGCGCACGTGCCCACTCGGCTCCATGGCCGCATGCGATCGCCCCAATCGCGCGACAAGCGATTCGGAGAGCTGCTCCGTCGACTGATGAAACCGGGTCGGATAAAACACAAACCGACCGTGCCTCAGCGAAAACCCACGTTCATGCTGATCGCGATCGCGAATGCCGCCTTTCCGCACAATCCCGATGATGTCGCCGCACCCCAACGCGTCGACCATGACCGCCCATTCTTTGAGCGCCGTCCGCTCGGTCTTCATCACGCGTCCGGAAACGGCAGCGCGGTCACGATTGCCGTCACCTCCCGCTCACCGCGGGCCGTGACGTTGCTCCCCAGCGTCACCTCTCGCCGCACGATGGCGAGCGCGATCGGCCCGAGCCGTGGCGAGTACACGATGCTGCGCACGTCACCGACCGGTTTGCCATTCGCATCCTTCAATTCCGCCCGCTCGGCCGGCAGCTCGTCTCGCGTGCTCGCGAATCGCAGTCCGCGCAGATGCCGATTGACATGCCCGCGGAAATGAATGCGCGCGACGGTCTCCTGACCCGTATAACACCCTTTCGTGTACGAGATCGCGCCGAGCTCGTCCAAGTTGGCTTCTTGCGGGATCGTGGTATCGTCGATGTCGATGCCCCACTCGGGGATCCCGGCCTCGACCCGCACGATGTCCCACGTGGTCGCCGAGCAGACCGTGGCGCCGGCCGCGACAAAACGCCGGGTGACCGCCTCCCGCGTATCGGCGGGCGCGATGATCTCGTAGCCGTTCACGCCCATCACGCGAACGATGGTCCCGATATCGGACGCGATATGACCGTACGCTGGCAACGCGGTCAGCGTCTCGGGCGACAGGCCCGACACGGCGCTCACCGCGTGTCCGGCCATCGCGCCATACACGCCGAGCGCGCAGGTCGATGCCGACTCGTCGGCATACGGCGTCACGCGTGGATTGATGTACTTCTTCACGATGTCGGCGAAGCCGGGCGCGGCGAGCGCCGGCACATCGACAATGAACGCGTCGTCGAGCCGGAGGATCCGCACATCGGCGACGATCTTCCCCTTGGGCGTCAGCACCGCCGCGTACTGCCCCTGACCAGGGGTGAGACTTACGACATCGTTCGTCACCAGCCCGGTGAGCGTGTCCGCCGCCCGCGCACCGTTGAACCGCCACCGGGCCCGGGCGCTCCTGTCCACGAGGCCGGCGCCGGTCTTGAGCGCCGTGTACTCGCTTGGCAGGATATGAGGCTCGAAGCGAACGGACGTCATGTGATCAAGTAAACGGATTCTCCCGAGCCGCGTAAGAGGCGTCGAGGAGGTCAACGGGATGGACAGCCCGCGCGGTCGCGCCCGACAGCAGGAGGCCCGCGCCGATCTGCATGAGGCAACCGGGGTTGCCGGTGGCGACCCATTCCGCTCCAGACTCGGCGATCCGCTCGAGCTTCGGCGCGAGCACCTGCGCCGCCAGCTCCGGCTCGAGCAGGTTGTAGATGCCGGCGCTGCCGCAACACTGATCGGCGTCGGCGAGCGGCACGAGCTCCATCCCTGGTATTGCCCGAAGCACCGCCAGCGGCGCGTCTGCTACGCGCTGCGCATGCAACAGGTGGCACGGGGCATCGTACGTCACGCGCTTTTTTATCGGCGCTCCCGGCAGCGGCCCGGCAGCCGCCAACAACTCGCTGACGTCCCGCGCTTTCGCCGCCACCGCGGCAGCCCGCGCACTCCACGCCGGATCGTCCGCGAGCAGCCGGCCATACTCTTTCACCATCGCGCCGCATCCCGCCGCATTGATCGCGATCCACTTCGCTCCGGATGCATCGAACGCCGCGACATTGGCGCGCGCCAGCGCTCGCGCGGTAGGCGCATCGCCCGCGTGAGCATGCAGTGCGCCGCAGCATCGCTGCGGTGGCGTCTCGATGACGCGGTAGCCATTGACGTTGAGCGTCCGCTCCGTCGCGCGATTCGTCTCGGCGAACAAGCCCTCCATGACGCACCCTCGGAGCAACGCCACCGTCCCTCGGTCACTGGTCGTCTCGACACGATACGCCCGCTTCTTCACGAGCTCCGTCGACACCACCTCCGTCGCCGCCAGCATCGCACTCGCCTGTGCCAGTGGCCCCGGCACTCGCACCTCGCTATCTCGTGCGCCACTTCGTGCCCCGCTAGTTCGTCGCACCTCGCTATCTCGTGCCCCACTTCGCGCCCCGCCAGTTCGTCGCCCGGCAATGCGCGCGATCACCGCCGGTATTCGCGTAGCGCGAAGCGCACGCGCACAGAAAAGCGCGATGCGAAGCAAGCGCGGCGATGCGAAGACACCGAGCACGATGCGCCCGATGAGCGGGATGGGCCGCTCGGCGACGATGGTGGCTCGTGTGGCCTCGAGCAGGTGCCCGTACGGCACGCCGGACGGGCACACGGTCTCGCACGCCCGGCAGCCGAGGCAGCGCCCGATGTGCGTGTCGATCGCGGGATCGAGGACGTCGAGGTCGCCCTCAACGAGCGCCCGCATCAGCATGATCCTCCCGCGCGGGCTATCGTTCTCGTCGCCGGTCGCGAGGTACGTCGGACACGCCTGCAAGCAGAACCCACAGTGCACGCACTGATCGAGTCCATGGCGCTCCATGCTGAGCGGCGTCTCACCCATTCCCAAATATCCCTGGATTGAGCAGCCGCTGCGGATCAAACGCCGCCCGCAAATCGCGCGACAGGAGATCCGACGCCGGCCCGGGCCCGAGCGCCTGCCACGCGGCCGCTGGAAGGCGTTCACCGATGACGGTACTCAGCCCCTCGGGCACGACGCCCAAGCCGATGCACCGCACAATCCCACGCCGCGGACTCGCGTCGAGCATGCGGTCACTCGCCGCGAGCACATCCCAGATGGCGCCAACACGCGTCGGCAAATCCGAGCATCGAAACACCGATGCCGTCGCCCCGTCGGCAGCACGAAGCCCGCGCCACACGTCACTCGGATACTCGACCGCCGGTCCGAGCGCCCCGCGCTGAGCCGCCACCGATCGCGCATTGCCCGCGATCCGCACGAGGATGGCCGCGTCGTCGACGCCGAGATCGAGCGAACGCGCCAGCGCGGCGCTCACGACGTCGAGCGCGATCGGCGCAACGGATGCCGCCGCGAGCCGATCGAGCACCGGCGCGATCTCGCGCCAGCTTCGCCCGACCGGTATGACGAACGTCTCGTCGACCGCGGGCGTCGCATGCAGTCGAACGGTGACCTTCGTAATGACGCCCAATGTCCCCCACGATCCGGTGAACGCCCGCGTGAGATCGAACCCCGCGACGTTCTTCACGACGCGCCCTCCACCCTGGACGACGGCGCCGGTCCCCGTCACGGCCTCGACGCCGAGGACGAGATCGCGCGGCCGCCCAAACGCGTGGGCCAATGGTCCGGCCGACGCCGTCGCGATCGTGGCTCCGATGGTCCCAGCGTCCGTGCCGTACGGATCGAGCGCCAACCACTGACGCTCCGCCGCGGTCGCCTGGGCGATGTCGCCCAGCGTGGTGCCGGCGTGCGCGGTGAGCGTCAAATCCCCCGGGGTGTACTCGACGAGCCCCGACAGCGTGCCCAGCTCGACGACGCGCCCGGCGTCCACCGGTCGCCCCGCATCGAGCCACGTGCCGGCGCCGACAATGCGCATCGGCCCGCCCTCGAGCACGATATCCCGGATCTCGTCAGCGTTCACGACAATTATGTATTGGGACGACCTTGCCTGGATTCGCTCTCCGCTCGGGATCAAAGACAGTCCGCAACGCGCATTGGGCCGCGAGGGACTCGCTTGAGAAGATGCGGTCCATGTACTCGATCTTATCGAGTCCCACCCCGTGCTCGCCGGTAATCGACCCGCCGGCGTCAATGCACACCTGCATGATCTCGCGCATCGCCGCCTGCACGCGACGCACCTCATCGGGATCCGTGCCACGATACGGGATGTTGGGATGCAGATTGCCATCCCCGGCGTGAAAGACGTTGCACACGGTGACATCATATCGTGCGGCGATGGCTCGTATCTGAGCGAGCACGCTCGCCAGTGCAGTGCGGGGCACCACGGCATCCTGCACGACGAGATGCGAGCCGAGTCGCCCCATGGCGCCGAACGCTTTTTTTCGCCCTTGCCACAACCGCGCTCGCTCGGCCGGATCCGATGCGACGTGCACGGTGCGCGCGCCGTGCGCGAGGCAGATCGCGCGAATCGTCTCCGCGTCATCGTCCAACCCGTCGGCGAGTCCGTCGACCTCCGCCAGCAAGATGGCATCGGCATCCGTCGGATACCCTGCCGCATAGATCGACTGCTCAACGGCCCGAATCGTCGGCCCGTCCATCATCTCGAGCGCCGCGGGAATGACACCGGACGCCACAATCGCCGAGGTCGCGTGCGCCGCATCATCGAGCGACAAGAAATCGGCGAGGAGCGTCCGCACCGCTTGCGGGTTCGGCGTGAGCCGCACGGTGATGTCGATCGCCACGCCGAAGCACCCTTCCGAGCCCACGAACAACCCGAGCAGATCGTAGCCTTCGCGCTCGCCGGCGGGATTCCCGAGGGTGACGACCGCGCCGTCCGGCAACACGACGGTCAGCGCCACGATGTGATTGAGCGTCACGCCGTACTTGAGGCAATGCGGTCCGCCGGCATTCTCAGCGACATTCCCGCCAACGGTGCACGCGGCCTGGCTCGATGGATCAGGTGCGTAGTGCAACCCATAAGGCGCAACGGCGCGACTGAGCGCCGCGTTCACCACGCCCGGCTCTACGACGGCGAGGCGGTTCACTGGATCGATCGACAGGATCCGAGTGAGTCTATTCAGTCCCAACAACACGACGCCGTCCGCCAGCGCACCCCCCGACAATCCTGTCCCCGCTCCGCGGGGGACGAATGGGACCCCGGCTGCCGCGAGTGCACGGATCACCGCCACGACTTGGTCGCGAGTCTCGGGAAAGACGGCGATCGAGGGCTGCTTTTTATATCCGGGCAACCCATCCGCCGTATACACCAGCAACTCACTCGGCCGCACCTTGACCCCGTGTGCGCCGACGATAGCAATCAGCGGTTCAGGCGCCAGGGTGTGGGCCATGTCCATTGGATTTCGCGCGCACGTGCACCGTGGCGCGGCGTTCCAGCGAATCGACCGCCGGCGAGAGGAGCAATTCGATGTCCCTGAGACGAGCGCTTGGCGAACGCGACACGAGAAGCCGCTGCCGCGCCGGCGCATCCATCTCGATGAGCGCCGCCACCGCGAAGGCGAGCAACGCCGGATCGTCGGGAAGCATCGGCAGCGCGTCGGGGTCATCCTGAATCGTGCGCGCCGCGGTCCCGACCCGAACGAACAGCTCCCGCACCCGCGACGCACCCGGCGCCAATGTCAGCGGCGGCTCGTCCGCGTCATCGTAGCTCGACGCCTCGGCCACGTGGTACGGCCGCGTCGAATCGAGATAGCGATCGAGGGCGAACCGATCGGTGCCACGGACGATCACATTCGATCGTCCGTCTGGCAGCAGCTCGGTACTCTCGACTCGAGCGACGCACCCGACGTGTCCCGACGGGAGGTCCCGCTCGGCGACACCATCCGGCCGAAACGCGATGCCGAACTCACGGTCACCCTCGAGGCAATCGGCGAGCATGATCCGATACCGCGGCTCGAAGATGTGCAACGGGAGCGGCACGCCAGGAAACAGCACCAGCGGGAGCGGAAACAGCGGGAGCCGGCGCGTCATCACGTCCGTAAAGTAACGCTCGATGGTGGCACCGAGACGGTGGCTTTCCGCTCCAGCTTGCCCCAGCCGACGACACGCCCGTGCAGCGCGGCCATGAACGAACGCACGACGACCCAGTACATGAGCTGCCGGTACACGAAGCGTTGGATAAATATGAGCCACGTGAGCGCGTAGTCCTCGTCGGGCTCCATCAGAAATGCGACGACCGCGCCGAGCCAGTCGACGAGGAGGAACACCGCGTAGTACGTAAGCACCTTCTCGAGGCTCGTGAGCGCGTACGTCGCCCCATGCGTGTAGCGCGTCTCGACGATCGAAACGAGACTCCACAAGAACATGAGATCGGCGAGCGGCGACAGCGCGGGCAAGAGCAGCTGGAACAGCCACACGTTCGGCAGTGCGACCCACCCGAGCGATCCGTATTTCTTGCGGAACAACGTGTCACGATGCTTCCACGCGCATTGCAACGTTCCAAATGACCAACGAAACCGTTGACGCGCGAGGGTTCTCAACGAATCCGGCGCCTCCGTATAGCCGATCGCCCCGTCAGCGTACGCAATCGACGACCCGGTTCTCCTGATCCGCAGCGTGAGATCCTGATCCTCGGCGAGCGTGTCATTCTGGAACCCGCCCACTTCCTGAATCAACGATCTGCGCCAAGCCCCCACCGCTCCCGGTACGACGGTAATGCCGTTCAGCAGAGAGAACGCGCGCCGATCGAGATTCTGACTCGTCACATATTCCAGTGCCTGCCACCGGGTCACCAGATTCACGCGATTGCCAACCTTCGCGTTCCCAGCCACGGCGCCAACGCGAGGATCGGCCAGGGGCTGGACGAGCTCCGCGACGGTATCCGTGGCAAAGATGGTGTCCGCGTCGAGCCCGATAACTATATCGTGGTGAGCTTTCGTGAGGCCGAAGTTCAGGGCCGACGCCTTGCCGCCATTCTCCTTTTGGTAGACGTGCACGCGGGGATCTGACCCGTAAGCCTGAAGCGCGATTTGGTACGTTCGGTCAGCGGAGCCATCGTCGACGACGACGACCTCCAGCTCGCCCTCGTACTCCTGGGCAAGCAAGCTCTCGATCGTGCGCAGGATGACTTTCCCTTCGTTGTACGCGGGGACGATCACGCTGACCCCAGGCGCAAACGGGGTCGGCGCGCCTCGCCGTTGGTGCCCACGCAGACGCTGGATGATCGCCAGCGGCCCGATGATGAGCAGTCGGGCAACGCCAAGGATGACCGCGACCATGAAGATCCAGTAGAACACGATCTCGAGAATGCCGTAGGCGCCCAGTCCGAGGAGGTCGATTACGCGGGTGACCTCGTCCACGGGCGGCAGCGGCGGCATCGCCTGATCGCGCGGGATGCCCACCAGGGCCGAGACGAGGACGAGCGTGTCGCCGCGCGCGCGGAGCGAGTCGATGATCGGGCCGAGCGCCTCGACGGTCCGCGACCGATCGCCACCGCCATCGTGCAGCAATACGATGTTGCCGCTATCGCGGGCGGCGAGCACGTTGCGCACGATCTGCGGCACGGGGATCGGCTGCCAATCTTCCGCGTCGTCGCGCAGACCGATCGTCAGGTACTTCTTGTCCGTGGCCACGGCCACCGCGTCGAGCTCGTCCGTCGTCGTCGGCGTCGCGTCTCCGAAGTACGGCGGCCGGAAGAACGCGGTGCGGTGATCGATGACCGATTGGATCACGTGCTCGTTGACGTCGATCTCCCGCGCCGTGCGCCATCGACCGACGAGCGCGAGATTCGGGTGCGTCATCGTGTGATTCCCGATCTCGTGGCCTTCGCGATACTCGCGTTGCAGCAGCGGAATGTGCGGCAGAATGTTGTCGCCGATCACGAAGAACGTCGCCGGCGCATGCCGCGACAACAGCGTGTCGAGGATCTGCGGCGTCCAGCGCCCATCCGGTCCGTCGTCGAACGTGAGCGCGACCTCGTGTTCGCGATAGCCGTAGCGGTCCACGACATACGGGTGGGGTATGACGGTGATCGAGTCGTGGGTGATGAGCGCGCTCGCGGGATCGACGCGGAAGGTGCGCTCGCCCTCGGTGGGCCGCTCGCGGATGTGCAGGATCTCGCCGCCGGAGTCGACCTTGTCCGGGCCTTCCGTGAACTCATCCTCGATGAACTCGACGTCGTAGCCGGGCGGGATCACGCGGAGGCTGTCTGGCGAGCCATCGAGCCCGCGGCGGCCGAGCACGGCCCACAACGATGGGTCTTCAGCGCCCAGGCGCCAGATCGCGGTGCCCGCGGCGCCGAGCTCTTGACCCACGCGCAGCTGGTTGTACGCGGTCACGCCGTCGAGGTACCAGAGCACGTGATCCGTCGAGTCGGCGTCCGTCCACTGGACGTACGGGTTGAGCGAGACCGAATCGAAGTGCGTCACGACGTTGTGCGTGCGCGCCGCGGCCATCGCTTCCTGGAACGTCTGCTGCGTGGCCTGCGGCAAGCTCGGGTCATCGTTCCAGTCGAAACCGTAGGCGCCGATCATCAGAATGACCTTTTCCGGCGGCACGAGCGACAGAATGCGACGCGCGTGTTGCTCATAGAACGATTGGCTCGCGATCGGCCCCGGCGCGCCGGCCTCGTAGTGCTCGTCGAAGAGCATCGCGAACAAGTAGTCGTCCACCGCCGCGAGCCGCCGCAGCAAGCTCGGCTCGATCTCCGCATGGATGCTCTGCGTCACGAGACGTTTCGAGGGCGCGAGCGCCAGGCGCATCTCGCGCGTGAACTCGACGAGCGAGTCCTGCAACTTGTCCGGGACATCCTCGAGGTCGATCGTGACACCCGCGAGCGAATCTTTGAGGATCACATCGCGGAGTTGGGTGATCACCTTCTGCCGGGCGTCGACGTGCGTGAGCAGATACTTCACGGCCGGGACGTTGAATCCCCCCGGTTTCCCCGGCGACAGCGCGCTGTCGAAGTTGCTGAGCATGATGAAAAACGCCGGCGGCGATTGGTCGCGCGTTTGGCGCGCGACGTCGAAGACCGTCCGGTCAATGCGCAGCGCGGCCGAGTCGCCCGCGTGCGACAGGAACGACCACTCGCCGACGACCCAGTCGAGGTCATTGATGTGCTTGTTCAGCGACGCGCGGGAGTTGTCCTGCCAGTTGATATAAAAGCCCGCCACGATCTGATCCGTCGGACGTCGGGGCCGTGCGTTCAGCGTGCCGCCACCTGGCGGGATCAGGTCGGCTTTTCGCGCCGGTGGCGCCCGCCGAAATACCTGCGCGACTCGACGGCGGAAGGCATTCCGCTCACGCTGGTCCCTAGTCACGGCGAACGGCTCCGTGTGCTCGACCTTCAACGTCGGTGCGATCGGCGGCGTGAGCACGCTGATCGCCAGAAAAACCCCGACAACCGTCGCCAGCGCGCCAAGCGTTATCCATAGGCGCCGCCACCCCCGGGCCCGGCGGCCATAGGGGTCGAGAAAGACTGGCTTGACGGGATCGTGAGACATCCGAAATGAAAGATGTCAGTACGCCGGGCCTTCGGCCACGGCGCACCCGCCGTCGCGCACCCCGCGTCGCGCACCCCGCGCCGTCCCAGCTCCCTCGTCCCCGCCGCCCCGGTGACCGCGCTGTGTCTGGTGACCGTGC
Organism: Gemmatimonadaceae bacterium; assembly: GCA_035486035.1. Taxonomy (GTDB): domain Bacteria; phylum Gemmatimonadota; class Gemmatimonadetes; order Gemmatimonadales; family Gemmatimonadaceae; genus DASRDS01. Next base: position 6,668 of record DATHNL010000017.1, on the reverse strand, counting down.
TACGTCTGGTGACCGCGTCCGATGTCCGGCGCTACGCGCGATGCCGCGTCCAATATTCGCGTTCGGCTCGGTGCACGGTCAGCGCGAAGCGCTGCTGTGCTATTCTGATGTGCAGACGGCCCTAGGCGGCATTCCAGAAGCCAGCGAGCGCCGACCCGTCCGGCGACTCCCGGAGCTTCTCAAAGGCCCGCTCGCGAATCTGCCGAATCCGCTCCCGCGTCACGCCGAGGAGCGCGCCGATCTTTTCGAGGGTCATGGCCTCTGACCCTTCCTCGAGCCCGTAGTAGAGGCTCAAGATGCGTCGCTCGCGCGGCGTCAGGTACTTCCGGAACGCTTTCCCGATGAACTCGCGCATGAGCGTCCCATCCGTCGAGTCCTCGATCTCCGCGCCATCGACCCCGGCAAACCGCTCGCCGAGCGTCGCCGCCTCGCGATCCGATCGATCGATGGGCGCGTCGAGCGAAACCTCGGTCGACGACATTTGCTTCGCCGCGCGAACGGTCTCTGGCGTTTCCTCGATGAGCCGCCCGATCTCGTGGTCGGTCGGATCGCGCCGCAGCACTTGCGCCAGAATCGTTTCGGCTCTGGCGAGCTTGATGAGTTGCGAATTTTGATTGAGCGGGATGCGCACCGATCGCGTCTGTTCGGCCAGTGCCTTGAGCACCGCCTGCCGCACCCACCACACGGCGTACGAGATGAACTTGACCCCTTGGTCGGGATCGAACTTGCGCACGGCTTTGAGCAAGCCTTCGTTGCCGATGGCGACGAGCTCCGACAAATCGAGCCCGTGCCCTTGATATTTTTTCACGTACGAGATGACGAATCGCAGATTCGCCGTGACCAACCGCTCGGCGGCTTGCTCATCACCACGCTGCACCCGGCGCGCCAGCCGTCGCTCCTCTTCAACCTCTCGAATTAACGGCAGCTTCTGAATGTCGAGGAGGTACTGATCGAAAGCGGTGGAGGGGGCGTTACGGAAGAACCCTTTCGTGCTGCTTTCGGTCAGTGATTGCATACACAGTGGGGCTGGGGAGGAAATCCCGGGGCGCCCACTGTAATAATCTCACCGGTTAGGGTCAACAGCCATGATTCGTGCCGCGGCCAGCGCATCGGCGTCATCAACGGCAATTCCCCAGTCAGAACTGCCCCCCGCCATGCGTCCGATCGCGTGCGGTAACGCGTACTCCACGCGTTCGCGCCGTGCCTTTTTATCGGTCTTCGTGAGCGCGACGAGCCGCTCGGGGTCGAGTGACGATGGGACCTGGCACGGCAACGTCGCGAGTGCCAATGCCATGCGCACGCGGTCAGCGGTGCCGGCCTCGGCCAGCCCGAGTCGCTCCGCCAAACGGCTTTCAACCGCCATGCCGATCGCGATGGCCTCGCCATGTAACAACGCGTAGCCGCTCGACGCTTCGGCGGCGTGGCCAAGCGTGTGACCAAAGTTCAAAATCTTGCGGAGTCCGTGCTCGCGTTCGTCCCTCGCGACAACGGATTCCTTGATCGCCACGCTCCCCTCGATCAACGATCGCATGGCGGGGCTCGTAGACCCCTCTGGGGCGAGGAGCCCCGGCAGCGCCTGCACGGTCCGGTCAAAATACCCGGCATCGGCGATCACGCCGTGCTTAATCGCTTCAGCGAGCCCCGCGCGCAGCTCCCGCGGTGGCAGCGTCGCCAGCACGTCGGGATCGATGAACACCGCCGCGGGCTGATGAAAAGCGCCCACCAGATTCTTGCCCGCCGGTGTGTCGACTCCGGTTTTTCCTCCAATCGACGCATCGATCATCGCCAATAACGTCGTCGGTACCTGCACGAACGGAATCCCGCGCATGTACGTCGCGGCCACGAATCCCGCGAGATCTCCCACGACTCCGCCACCCACCGCAACGATGGCCGAGTCTCTCCCAAACCCCTTCGCCAGCATCTCGTCCGTCAGCCTCGCCCACGTCTCACGCGTCTTTTCACTCTCCCCTGCGGGGATCGTGAAAAGAACGCTGCTGGCCCCAAACGAGCCTCTGACGCGCTCGGCGTATAATGCGGCTACGTTGTGATCCGTGACTATCGCGTATCGATGCGCGGGCGCGACGCGCGAAGCGCGAGCGCCAAGATCATTGATCAACCCGGATTCGATGGTTACCACGTCACTTCGCCCGCGCCGGCGCGGCGGTTCGCCACGCGCGCGAGCACAAATAGCAGATCAGAAAGCCGGTTGAGATACACGGTGACCAGCGGCGGCAGCTCGACGGTCTCTTGGAGATGCACGACCCGCCGCTCGGCTCTCCGGCACACGGTCCGCGCGACATGCAGCGCCGCGGCCTTGGGCGTGCCGCCGGGCAAGATGAAGGCTTTGAGCGGCTCGAGCTCCTCTTCGCCAGCATCGATCGCGCGCTCGAGTTGCGCGATGCGCGCGTCGTCGATCCGCGCCTTGGCGAGCTGCTCCTGCATTTTGACGAGATCGGGCGTCGCCAAAATCGCGCCGAGCCCAAGGAGATCCCGCTGCACCGGAGCCAAGATCTCGTCGATGCGCGGCATGAGCTCGATCGAGCGCGCCATGCCGATGACGGCGTTGAGCTCATCGACGGTGCCGTAGGCCTCGACGCGCGGATCGTCCTTCGACACGCGTCCGCCGCCGAACAATCCGGTGTCCCCTTCGTCGCCCGTCCGGGTGTAGATGCGCACACCCGAATGTTAGCGGCCCAGGAGCCTCCCTAGCAGGGAGCGCTCAGACCGTTGTTCGGGCTGGGCGGCGCGGCGCGCGGATTTCTTGAGGTTGGAGAACACGGTCCGCTCGCCATCGCGCGACGGCTGATAGGTCGTCGGGAACAGCTTCGCGAAGTGCTCCTGCAGGATGTCCGGGGACCCGGGCACTCGCTGCGACGAGCACCAGCGATCGAGATCACGCCCCATCTGCGCCGCCGTCGGCCGCGCCCCGGGATCTTTCTCGAGGGCCATCGTGATGATGTGCTCGAGCTCCGTCGGGATATTCGGCACCCGCGCCCGAATATTCGGGATCGGGTGCACGGCCACCTCGTCGATGGCCAACTGCGTGATGTCCTCTTGGAACAACGGCTCCAACGCCAGCAGCTCGTACAACACGACACCCATCGCGAACACGTCGCTCCGGGCATCGACGTTGAGTCCCAGCATTTGCTCGGGGCTCATGTAATGCTTCTTCCCCATCAACATCTGTCTGCCGGCCGCCGGATCGATCGAGGTGCGGGCTTTCGCGATGCCGAAGTCGGCGAGCTTGATGTGGCCATCCCACGAGGCCATGACGTTACCCGGCGAGACATCGCGATGCACGATGTCGAGACGACGTTTGTCGGGGGTGACGAAGTTGTGCGCGAAGTCCAGCGCACGACACACGCGGCTGGCGATGTACGCGGCGAGGTGAGGGGGAATCGGAGTGCCAAGCTCCCAGTGCCGGTCGATGACCATGCGCACCGTCGGGCCTTGGATGAACTCCATCGCGATGAAATACTCTCCCGCGACTTCGCCGAGCTGATAGATCTGCACGATGTTCCCGTGCATCAGGTTGGCTGACAGCTTCGCTTCATCGATGAAGAGCTGCAGCCATTCCTGCTGTTTGGCATACTGCGGATGAATGACCTTGAGCGCGATTCGCTTGGCGAATCCCGCGGGGCCGAGTTGCTCGGCTTCATACACGGTGGCCATGCCGCCAGAGGCGAGCTTGCGGACCAACCGGAATGAACCTGCGTACTGGAGGAAGCGATCGTCGTCGGCCATTTTATCTGGATGCCCCTTGGGACCACTCACGAACTGACCGACCTTACGATCATCGGTGCGGGTCCGACCGGGTTGTTCGCCCTCTTTTATGCCGGGATGCGTGGCGCCACCGCACGTGTGATCGATGCGCTACCCGAGCTCGGCGGACAACTCGCCGCGCTCTATCCCGAGAAAGACATCTTCGACGTCGCCGGCTTCCCCAGAATCTTAGCGAAGGACCTCATCAAGTCGCTCGCCGAGCAAGCCGGTCGGTTCCATCCGAACACGAGCAAAGCGAGCCCGTACTTTCTCAACCAGCGCGTACACGCTCTGGAGGAAGACGGCGGGCACTTCACGCTGGTCACGGAGACCGATCGTTTTCCGTCCCGCTCGATCGTCATCGCCGCCGGAATCGGAGCCTTCACACCGCGTCGGCTGCCCCAACCGTTCGCCGAGCAATGGTATGGGAAAGGCATCCACGATGCCGTCACCAATCCCGAGCAGTTCCGCGGCCAACGCGTGGTCATCTTGGGCGGCGGGGACTCGGCGTTCGATTGGGCCACGCAACTGCTCGACAAAGCAGCCTCAGTCACGCTCGTGCACCGCTCCGACCGTTTCCGCGCTCATGGCGCGACGGTTCGCCAGTTGCAAACCGCGGTGCAAGAGGGACGCGCGGCGCTTCATACGTTTCACGATCTCGCCGGTATCTGCGGCGATAATGGCCATTTGACCGGTGTCACCCTCCGCGACTCCAAGACCAAGACGACACGCGAGGTCCCCGCGGACGCCGTGCTCGCGATGCTTGGCTATCACAGTGACATCGGTCCACTCGCCGAGTGGGGCATGCGCCTCGAGAACCACGAGATCGTCGTGTCGAGCACGATGGAAACCGGCCGGCCCGGCATTTACGCAGCCGGCGATATCACGACGTATCCCGGGAAGCTCAAGCTCATCGCGACGGGCTTCAGCGAGGCCGCGATCGCGGTCAACCAAGCCGTCCACTGGATCTACCCCGACAAGAAGGTCGCGCCGGGGCACAGCTCGAATATGGCGATATTCGGCCAGACGGATGATTGACACGATGTCGCGCCCGTGGGACTCGGTTCTCGAGCACTATTATCGGCTGCTCGAGTACCACTGGCCTGTCGGGCCAATGATCGACCTCGTTGAGAGCATCATCGAGTCGCCATATCGATATTGGCTGCACCCGTTGACATCACACGAGACGCTCATGATCGGGCTCTATGAGCGTCTCGCGTGGGAATATTGGATGACCGGCGCGCTTGTGATCGAACCGGGGAATAGCGAAGAATCGCGCCCCACGTTTCGCCACCGGGATTGGACGGAACGCTCCTCGACCCCGTTCGAAACACTGCAGAGCTTTCTGAGCCGCGCCGGCTGGGCTCAGCGAACCACTGAGATCGCAAACCCGTCGTAGCCCTTGCTCCCGACCGTCTGAATCACGGTCGAGCTCACGCGCGGCTCGGACGCCAGTTGCTCGATGTATCGCCTGACCGCCTGCACGCGCGGATCGCCGTTGTCCGGATCCGCGACCTCGCCATCGCGCACGACATTGTCGGCGATGATGACAGTCCCTGATCGTGAGAGCGCGAGCGACGCCGTCAGGTACTGAGGGTAGCTCTCTTTGTCCGCGTCGATGAAGATGAGATCGAACGGACCGCCGAGCGTCGTCAGCGTCTCCAACGCCGGGCCCAGACGAATCTCGACGGTCTTGCCGAATCCGGCGCGCTCGATATTCGCCTTCGCCACCGCCGCATGCTCCGGACTCACCTCCAGCGTCGTCACGCGCGCACCGCTGCGTGCGAGGCAGATCGTGCTGTATCCGCCGAGCGTGCCGATCTCGAGTATGCGCTGCGCGCGAAGCGCGCGAGCGATAAGAAACAAAAATTGTCCCTGCGTCGGCGAGACCGCGATCGCCGGCAGGTCGGCCGCATCGAACCCGGGCGTCGCCGGCACCAGCAGGCCGCCGACGTAATTATCAACTGCGCTCCACGAATCAATCATATCGCACCCGCGGATCGGCGACCGCGTACAAGATGTCAGTGATCAAATTCACGACCACGAAGACCACACTGAGAAAGAGTACCGAGCCCTGAATAGCCGGTAGATCCCGCCGTGCGATGGCATTCACGACGTATCGCCCGAGCCCCGGCCAACTAAAGACGGTCTCGGTGAGAATAGATCCCGTGAGGTAGTACCCGACATCGAGCCCAAGGACGGTGATCACGGGGATGAGGGCCGGACGCAAGGCGTGCCGCAAAACCACGATGCGCTCCGGTATGCCTTTCGCCCGCGCGGTGCGAACATAGTCGGCGCCGAGCGACTCGAGCACGGCCGATCGCGTCTGTCTCGCCAACACCGCTATTGAGCGTGTACCGAGCGCGAGCGCGGGCAGGATGAGATACACGGGGTTCCCGTTCCCAAATCCCGATGGCGGGAGCCATCTCAACGCAACCGCGAAGACGAGGATGAGGACAAGCCCGACCCAATACACGGGAAACGAGATGCCGAGATACGCTCCGACCGATGCCAATCGGTCGATCCAGGTATCGGCATACTTGGCCGAGAGGATGCCGAGCGGGATCCCAACGATGATCGCGAGTATCATGGCCGAGACCGCGAGGATCACGGTATTGGGAAACCGCTCCGCGATATCGCGAGTGATGGGTCGCCCCGTGATGTACGACGTGCCGAGATCCCCCCGCAGCACGCCGCCCGCGTAATAGGCAAACTGACGGGGAAGGGACTCGTTCAGGTGCAACTCGGCCCTGAGCCGCGCAACCGTCGCCGAGTCGGCGCGCTCCCCGACCATCTCTTGCACCGGATCGCCGGGCGCCACGTAGAGGAGCAGGAACGCGACCACCAGTACGCCGAACAGCGTCGGCACCGCGAGGGCCGCTCGCCGCAGGAGAAACGCGACCCTA
>DATHNL010000016.1:0-3681 GCA_035486035.1 Gemmatimonadaceae bacterium | reverse complement strand
CGATCGTCAGCGCTCGCCGCGCTCACGTGCCGCTCCGCGACGGTCCGGAGCCGCGCACGAAGACGACTGACGCGCTTGCACAGCGCCGGATAGCTGACGCCCACCCAGTCGGCGATCTGCTGCTGCGCGATGCCATTCGCGAGCCACGTGGCCAACATGCGGTCGTCCTCGCTCATCGCCGCATCGAGCGCCGCCGCCAAGCGCGCGACGGCAGGCGCCGGCGTCGTCTGCCGCTCGACCTCGTGATCAGCGCCCGCGCTCGTTCGCTGGGCGTGCTCCGACGTGCAGGAGGAGTCGGCGATGCGATTGTCGAGACGATTGCGTGCGCGCAACGCGTTGAGCACGCGGTTGCGCAGCATGCGAACCAGGTACCCGGCCACCGAGCCAGGTACCGGCGTCGTCGTCGAGACGAAGTGCACCGCCGCATCCGTCAACACATCCTCCACGATCGCCTCGCTATCGACCGCATCCGCGGTCAATCGCCGCGCGGCGACAACGAGCACCGGGCGGAATCGCCGGTAGAACTCGGCCAACGCTCCGCGGTCGTGGCATCGCATCGCGACGATAAGACCGCGGTCGGCCAACGCGGCCGCGTTTTCCGCCACGCCTCGCGGCCGCACTGCCTCCGCCCGCCAGCCGCGCACGTCGGCCCCCTCTTCGTGTAATGACACCACGCCCCGACTTCGGGCGGTCGTAGAGGGGATACGATAGCCCGAACAAAAGCCGAAGTCAAGCTAGCGCGAGGTTGCGGCCGTATTGGCGAGGGGAGCACCCCATGACGCGCTTGAACGCCGTGCTAAAGGCGCTCTCGGATTCGTAGCCGAGTGACGCGGCGACCAGCGAGATCGAGTCGCGGGAGGTGGTCAGACGGTCGCCAGCGCGAAGCATGCGCCATTGCGTGAGGTACTCCATCGGCGACGTCCCGACCATCGCCTTGAATTTCAGCGCGAACGTCGATCGCGACATGAAGGCGTGCTTCGCCAGCTCCGCCAAGGTCCACGGGTGCCCGGGATCGTCGTGCATGGCGCCGATCGCCGCACCGATTTGCTTGTCGGCGAGAGCGAAGAGCCAGCCAACGCGTCCTTCGGTGACCTGCAGCCGCAACGCGAGCAACAACATCATGTGCGCGAGATGCTCGGCGACCAGAAACCCGCCGGGGCGAGGATCGCGCAGCTCGTGCATCATGCGCTCGACCGACCACCGCAGCGCGGCTTGGTCCCATTCGTTGCTGATGTGCACGATCGGCGGCAGCACGCCGAGGAGCATGCCCGCGTGATGGCCGCTCACGGCGAAGCGACTCCCGACGAGAAAGAATTCGCCACCGCCATTGCACACGGCGACCCCACCGTGTCGGGCGACCGAGAAGATCGCTTCGGCGTCCACGGACGTCGCCGTCAGATCGCTCGCCAGGCGAAACGGCCGGCCGCTCGCCAGCAGGAAGCAGTCACCAGCCTCGAGGCGCACGGCGCCCGGAACGCCATCCACCGCCAGCCAGCACCAGCCCTTCACCACCGCGTAGCACTTGATGAAGCCCTCGTGCTTGGCGAACTCGACCGACCACTGTCCGCCGGCGTCGAAGCCCGCGGACAGATAGCTGCGCGGTTTGAGCAGCGAGAGTACGTCGGATAGCGGGTCCATGTGTCCTCGGGACGATCGCGAATGTAATACAGACTTTACAGCATAGATCGTCCTAGGACAACAGCTATTTCTCGTTCATGCGAATTTTTCTCACTGGAGCAACCGGATTCATCGGCTCGGCCATAGTGCCTGAGCTCATCAACGCCGGCCACGAAGTGGTCGGCCTGGCTCGTTCGGACGCGAGCGCAAAATCACTCGCGGCTGCGGGCGCCCAAGTCCATCGTGGCTCAATCGAGGATCTCGACAGCCTCCGGAGCGGCGCCTCCGCGGCGGATGGCGTGATTCACACCGCCTTCAACCACGACTTCTCGAATTGGGCTGAGAACTGCGAGAACGACCGGCTCGCCATCGAGGCGCTCGGCTCGGCGCTCGCCGGCTCCAACCGCCCATTGGTGGTCACGTCCGGCACCGGCCTCGTGACGAGACCTGATGGTCGACCCGCCGCCGAGAACGATGCGCCGACGTCGACCGTGCCGCGCATCAAGTCAGAGGAGGCCGCAAACGCCGTGGCCGCGCGTGGAGTCCACGTGTCGGTCGTGCGCTTGCCTCCATCAGTGCACGGCGACGGCGACCATGGGTTCGTGCCGACGCTCGTCCGCATTGCGCGCGAGAAGCGCGCCGCGGCGTATGTGGGCGAGGGCAGCAACCGATGGCCCGCGGTGCACCGGCTCGATGCGGCGCATCTCTATCGCTTCGTGCTGGAGAAAGGCGCGGCGGGGGCGCGGTATCATGGCGTTGGCGAAGAGGGCATTCCCTTCCACGACATCGCCGGCGTTATCGGGCGCCGGCTCAACGTGCCCGTCGTCTCGAAGACTCCCGAGGAAGCCGCGGAGCATTTCGGCTGGTTCTCGCACTTCGCCGCACTCGACAGCCCGGCGTCGAGCACGAAAACGCGAGAGCAGCTCGGATGGCGCCCGACGCGCGTTGGGCTTATCGCCGATCTGGAGCGGGGGAGCTACTTCGACTGACGTACACAGCGCGCGCCGAGTCGAGTTGGGCCAGTACGTGGTCACGCTCGGCCGGCGCGTTCCAGCCCGTGAATGCGCGGACGCCCTCGGCGAGGCGGTCGATCCAGGCTACGAAATACGCCGCGTCACTCGGCGAGCGAACCGGTTGGTTGCCGACGGTCACATAGATCGGGCTCGTCGTGGCGAATGGGTACATGTCCATGATCACGTCTGACGCGCTGTCGGCGTAGGCGCGCACCGTGTACCAGCCGCTCGCGGTAACCGGGACACTCCAGTCTGCCGTCGCCGTCGTGTGATCGCCGGTCAACGTTGCGCTCGCGGCTACGCCGCTCGCGCCCACGAGCTCCAAGTGATCCACGGGCACGATTGAGGCGAGTGTGCCGTGTACGTGCAGGGTCGCGGCGCCGTTCAGATGAATGTCGTCGCCGATTTCATGACCATCGATGGTGAGCGTGAGCAACGGTCCATTCGTCGCGAACGTGCGCCCGGCCCGCAGCGAGTCGAGCCACGCGCCGTGCCACAGGAACGTGCCCGTGTGCACGAACACGCGATTGAGGCCGACGGGTCCACGCAACGACGCAAAGTTGGCCATGGCGTCGGTGCCCGCGCCCGCCGGAATGCGAAATCCGCAGTTGAGCAGCTTGTACCAGACCTCGGCCGTCGAGCGATGATCGGCGAATCCGACGATCTCCATGTAATCGACGCCGCCGAGCGCGGCATCGACGGGGAGCTCGTCGGTCAAAGGCTCCGCGTGATTGGCGGGGTTGGGAATCGTGTCGAACGGATGCACGTAGCCGACGAGCACAGAACGATCCTCGGCCCGCGCGATCGCGGCGACATCCGCGTTCGTCGGGACGAGGCTCGCGGCCGCCGTGCCCACGTAGGCCGCGTAGCCTGGGAGCACGAGGTGCGTGCGGAGTCCGAGCAGCCCGGTGTGGCCCCAGTAGCTCGTGTGGTACTCCTGGCTGTGCACGATGAGCGTCTCGTTGTCGGACACCGGATCAGCCTTGCCGCCCGGCACGAAGTAGCTGACGTCCGGGATCCGTCCTTCTTTGTTCACGATCAAGCTCTCGAT
>DATHNL010000015.1:0-7956 GCA_035486035.1 Gemmatimonadaceae bacterium | reverse complement strand
AGAAGGCGCCGAGCCCGATCGCGTAAATCAAGATGAGGCGCGACGCGGGTTGATCCGAATGACTGATGACGCGCCCGATCACGCGGAATGAGCTCGACGTATCCGAGCGCGATGTGCGGGGTGTGACGACGCGCGACTCGCGGAGGTAGCGCCACGCGAAATACATGTTGACGAGGCAGATCGCCGCGGCCAGCAAGCCTGGGCCGTGCATGCCGAGCTTAGCGGACAGTGAGCCGATGGCCGGGCCACCGGCGACGCCGAGGTTGGTGGCCGCCGACAACCAGCCGAGGGCTTTCGCGCGATCCTTGGGCGGCGTCTCGTCGGCCACGTACGCTTGAATGACGCCGACGGTCCCGCCGCCGAGTCCCGTCACAATGCGGGACAGAAACAGCATCCAGATATTGCCCGAGAACGCGAAGATGATGTATCCGATCACCGAGCCGGTGAGCGCGATCAGGAGCGCGGGTCGGCGGCCGTACTTATCGGAAAAACGGCCCCAATACGGGGCCGAGAGCAGGGTGGCGACGTTGAACGATGCGGCAATGGCTGCGACCACGAACGCGGACGCGCCGAATGCTTTGGCGTAGAACGGAAGTTGTGGGACAACCAGAAACGTCCCCACCATGTCCACGCCGGCGGTGATGATGAGGACGAGCAGTTTTTTATTCACCAGTCCACAAAATCTAATGTCCGCTCTTACCGAGGGCGGCCGGAGGGACGGAACGGCCTACAATGCCCGCCAACGCTACAATGGTGAGGACGTACGGAATCATGGCTACGAATTGCGAAGGGATCGCGCTGGTTCCTTGCAGGTTGATCTCCAGTGCTTCGGCTGCCGCGAACAGGAGACAAGCGGCCCCGACGCGGAACGGTTGCCAACGGCCGAAGATGACCGCCGCCAGCGCAATGAATCCCCGGCCGGCCGTCATCTCGTCCGAGAATTGGTGCTGATCGAGTGCCAGAAACGTCCCGCCCAGTCCGGCGAGCGCGCCTGACGCGAGCACCGCGATCGCCCGAATACGATTGACCGAAATTCCCACGGTGGTCGCGGCCTCGGGGTGCTCCCCTACCGCGCGAAGACGCAGCCCAAATCGAGTCGTATCGAGGATCATAGCGACAAAGACGATCGACAGAAGTCCGCCGATCTCCAATACTCCACTCGCCCCGCCGGGAACGCGTGGCGAGTTCGAGGAACTACCAAACGCGACACGCAGCGCGAACCGTGTGGTGCCGACCGCCAGAATGTTGACCGCGATACCGGAGACAATCTGATCGGCGCGAAATCGAATCGTCGCGATGGCGTGAATCGCGGCTAATGTGGTGCCACCGAGCGCACCCCACAGAATGCCCGACCACACAGTGCCACCGTAGTACGATCCAAACGCGGCCGCGCACGCCCCGGTGAGCATGTAGCCCTCGAGGCCCAGGCTCACGATGCCCGAGCGCTCGGCGATCGTTCCGCCGGCCGCCGCGAACAGGTACGGCGTCGCGATGCGAATGATCTGGAGGATGAGTCCCATTACGTCCCGAGCCGCGCGAAGACCGCGCCGGCGAGGGCGCCGACGACAACGAAGTTCAGGAAAACCACGGCGAACACCGTGATGTGCCACGGCGTTCCAGTGCCACAACACGCGAGAGAACCGATGCCGTAGGCCGTCAGGAGACCGAACGGGACGCTCAGAAACCACGCGAGCTCACCGGGGCCATACGCGGCGCCCGCCGGCGTCGCTCCATGATGGATCGCGTATGAATACACGTGCCACAAGTAGGCGAGGCACGCGAGTCCGGCGACCGCACCGATCAGCGCGCCTTTGAGCGCGCCGCGCATCATGCTCGGGCCCGCGAGGCGATCGCGATCGCGAGGATCACAACGCCCTGGAGGATATCGGCCATCTGCTTCGGCACGAGCGCATGGATGGCGAGCCCGCCTTGCGAGAGCGTAGCGAACGCGAGCGCCGCGAGCATGATGCCGATCGGGTGCGCTCGGCCCGCAAGCGCGACCGCGATCCCAATGAGGCCCGCGCCGCCCGTAAATCCATCTTCGTAGTAGTGCTTGTAGCCGAGGACGAAATTCGTCCCGCCCATACCAGCCAACGCGCCGGCAAGGGTGAACGTTGCTACCCGCACGCGAGGCAGAACGATCCCCGCCGCTTCGGCCGCGTCCGGCGACAGGCCCACCGCTCTCAGCTCATAGCCATATCGCGTACGAAACACGAACCATCCCGTGACAACGGCCGCGGCGATCGCGAGCAGCACCGTCGCGTTCGCGGCTGACCCTCGAAAGGCGGGAATCACGATCGAGAGGCGGGGTACGGTGCCGTTGATCAACGCGGGCGTATGTACGGTCTCCGCCACGTGGAGATGGGCGGTCACGACCCAATTCAGGAAGAACAAGACGACAAAATTGAGCAGGATGGTCGTAATCACCTCATTGGCGCCGAACCACGCATTCAGCGCCCCGGGCACCGCGCCGCCAACCGCCCCACCCATTGCTGCGGCTACAATGCACGCGATAATCGCCAGTGGCGCAGGTACGCCCACGGGTAGCACGAGACCCATCACGCTGGCGGCGAAGCCGCCGAGCGCCAACTGGGCTTCCGCGCCGATGTTGAACAGGCCAGCGCGGAGAGCGAGAGCGACGGCGAGGCCGGTGAACGTCAACGTGGTTGCTTTGTAGAGCACCTGAGCAAAGCCGTACGGGTTGCCCCAGGTGCCTTCGAGCAGCAGACGATAGACCTCGGCCGGTGACTGTCCGACGCCGAGGATGAGCAAGTCTCCGACGACGAGCGCCACGAGCGCGCCCACGAGCACGGGGAACAGCGCTTTCACGCGGCCCCGGCCATGTACCGCCCAATGACCTCGGCGCTCGCGTCAGCGCGGTCGACCACGGCCACGAACCGCCCGCGTAGCATCACCGCGACGCGATCGGCGAGGGCGAGCAACTCACTCAAATCAGACGATACCAGCACGACCGATCGCCCTTCGGACCGTGCCAGCCGGAAGTGAGCATGAATCGTCTCGATCGCGCCGATGTCGACGCCCCGTGTCGGTTGCGCCGCCAACAGGACGTGGAAATCGCGCATGCCGCCCATTTCACGCGCGACCACGACTTTCTGTTGATTGCCACCCGAGAGCGTGCGCGCTAGACGGCGAGGGTCATGCGGCCGAATGTCGAACGCCGTGATCAGCCGCTGGGCTTCGATCGCCATCTTCATCCGATCGAGCCGCACCCGGCCGAACGATCGCTCGCGCCCCAGGATGAGATTTTCCGCCACCGTGTAATCGAGCACGAGCCCGCGTCGCTGGCGGTCGTCGGGGATGTGCGCGATCCCGAGCTCACCACGCCGTCGCACGCTCAAGCGCTCGATCGGCGTGCCGCCGCGGCGGATGCTGCCACTCGTTACTTTGGCGTAGCCCGCGATCGCTTCGATCAGCTCGTGCTGACCATTTCCCTCAACGCCCGCTATCCCGAAGATCTCGCCTGGCGCGACGGTGAACGACACGCCATCGACCGCCTGGCCCACGACGAGATTGTCGACTTCGAGCACGGGCGCGCCGTTCGATACACGAGAGGCCGGCGTGAAAAATTCAGCCAGCTCTCGTCCGACCATGGCAAGTGCCAAGTCGGCTGGCGTGACATCGCTCGTCTTGAATTGGCCGACGGTTTGTCCACCGCGCATCACCGTCACGGCGTCCGCGATCGCCATCACCTCGTCGAGTTTGTGCGTGATCAGTATGACTGTGCTGCCTTGATCCCGAAGTGCACGCAGGACCTTCCATAGGTCGTCGACTTCGGGAGGAGATAGCACCGCGGTCGGCTCGTCGAGGATGAGCAGCGTGGCGCCGTGGTATAGGGCTTTCAGAATCTCGACTCGCTGCGCCTCGCCAACCGAGAGGTCGCTGACCTTCGCGCCGGGATCGACAGCTAGGCCGGTCGATTCGGACAGATCTCGAACCGCTTGCGATGCGCGCCGTCGATCAAGGAACACGGGCTCGCGGCCGAGGATCATGTTCTCGGCCACCGTCAGCGTTGGGACCAGCATGAAGTGCTGGTGCACCATGCCGACACCAGCCGCGATGGCCTCGGTGACGCTCCACCCGGTGACATCGCGATCGTCGAGCATCACCCGACCCGAATCCGGGCGAAGCTCGCCGGCGGCGATCCGCATGAGCGTTGTCTTGCCGGCGCCGTTCTCGCCGACCACGGCGTGGATTTCGCCGGTTGCGACGGTCAGCGACGCGTCGCGGTTCGCTACAACCGTCCCGTAGGTCTTATTGATCGCCTCTAGTGATAGCATCAGCGCGACGGCACGTGAATGCGGCCCGCGATGATGTCGGCGGCCAGCGAATCAACTTTTGCATGGACACCATCGGGGATAAGTGCGCGATTTTTCTCATCGTACACATACCCGATCCCTCCGTCCGCTAAACCGAATTCGTGGACGCCGCCGGCGAAATGGCGAATGGTTTCGAACGTCGCGACGTCAACGTGTTTGACCATCGACGTCAATACGTGTCCTGGTGCTTCGTCGTATTGGTCGGCGTCGGTGCCGATGACGAGCTTGTTCGTCTCGCGAGCCGCCTCGAACACGCCAAGTCCGGTGGCTCCAGCGGCCTGAAAGACTACGTTGACACCAGAGTGATACTGACTCAGCGCGAGATCTTTGCCGCGCGGCGGGTCGCGGAACGCCTCCGGAGTCGCGCCGGCGTATTGGGCGATGACGACGCAATCCGGGCAGACCTTCACGACACCCGCCCGATATCCCGCCTCGAATTTGTGAATGAGCGGGATGTCCATGCCGCCCACGAACCCGATTTTTTTGGAACCACCTGACAGAGCCGCGATTGCGCCGACGAGGTAGGAGCCCTCTTCCTCGCGAAATCGAATGGCCGCGAGATTGGGCGGGGGAATGACGCCGGCCGCGTAGTCGATGCCGGCGAAGTTCGTGCGCGGGAATTGTCGGGCGAGTTCGGTGAGGTCGTCAGAGAAGATGAAACCGACGCCTATGACGAGCTTCATTCCCTCGGCCGTTAAGAGTCGCAGTCCCGCCTCGCGGTCTGACCCATCACCCGGCTCGATGTAACGGACCCCGACGCCGAGCGTGCGCGTGGCGCGCTCGCCACCCGCGAACGCGCCGTCGTTGAAGCTCTTATCGCCCCGTCCGCCAATGTCGAGCACGATGCCGACGGTAGGTTTAGGAGCGCGCGGAGCACCCCGGGGATGGATCCCGAGGAGGGCGACGTGAAGCGCGACGAGCAGTCCGACGGTCAGCGTCAGGCGGCGCACAAGTCAAGCGAAGATAACTTCCAGGTCTCATGACGTCGAATGAGCGGACGCAATTGATCCTGTCGCTCGCCCTCGGGGCGGCGGTCTTCACGGCGATGAACTACGACACGAGCCAGGTCTGGCTCGTGATCCTGGCCGGCTTTCTGTTCGTGGTCGTCGTCTCGTACGTCCGACGGGCGCTCGCGGTGCGCCGGATGGTGCGCGCGCTCCGGCGGCTCGATCCCGCATTTCGTCGTCAGGTCGTCAACTCGATCAACTCGGAGTCAGTTCGAGATTATTACGACCAGCGACTGCGTCTCGAGGGTGACGCAGACGTGGCCGGCGTCGTCGAGCGGTATCCATTCGCGCCGAGCGACCGGAGCGAGCAGACGCGCCGGTACTGGACGCTGATGCTGGTCGCCGGCCTGGCGCTCGCCTCGCCGATCCTCTGGCCGCATATGGCGGTGTGGCAACGCGCGATCGCGCTCACGGTGGTGCTCATCTGCCTCGGCCTCCTGGCGATGAACCGCCGGCGGATGCGGCGATTGGACACGGTACTGGAGGTGAGTCCATACGGATTGGCCGAGATCCAACCGGATGGTACGCGGCGCGTGCTGACCTTCAATCAACCCCTCGCGTGTCGGGTCAATCGCTGGCGGAGTCGTGTCGAAGTCGCGCCCGTTGGCGGACGGCAAAGCGATCGCATCTTTGTCGATTCGATCGCGTCGGGTTCAACCGGCTGTTCATGGCTGTGCTTTTGCTCGGGAAATTCATTCAGCCGAAGGCGTCCGAGGCCGCCGCGCCCGAGCAGCCCTCCGCTGAGCAGCCCTCTGCTGAGCAGCCGAAGCAATCCATCTCCATTCCGGTGCCGTTGCAGTTGCCGACCTTCTCCCAGTGGCAAGCCCAGCGCATTGCCGCGGCTTTCTGGCCGGCACTGCTCATGCTCGCGTTGGCGCTAGTGGTGCAGCGACTGGCCGACCGGCTCTAGCCCCCACCCGGTTATACTTCAAGCATGAACCGAACGCGGTACCTGGTCGTTGGGAGCGGGGTCGCGGGGTTACATACCGCCTGGCGGGCGGCCGACAGGGGCGAAGTGGTCGTCCTCACGAAGCGATCCCTGTTCGACTCATCGACCTCGTACGCCCAGGGCGGCATCGCGGCGGCCATTGGCGCGGGGGACTCGCCGGAGCTCCACTGGCGCGATACGCTCGCGGCAGGGGCGGCATTGTGTGACGCCGATGCGGTTCGGGTGCTGGTCGAGGAAGGGCCCGCCCGGGTGCGGGAGCTGTACCGGGCCGGCGCTGACTTCGACGTGAAAGCCGACGGGAAGTTCAAGCTCGGCAAAGAGGCGGCGCACTCCCGGCGGCGCATCGTCCATGCGCATGGCGACCAGACCGGGGCCGAGGTCGCGCGGACCTTGGCCGAGCGGGTACGCGAGAACCCCCGCATCACGGTGATCGAGAAAGCCCGGGTGCTGGACCTCATCGTTCACGACGGCGTCGTGTACGGCGTCAAAGCCAGCGTCGCCGGACGCGCAGTCGAGATCATCGCCGACGCTACGGTTCTGGCCACCGGTGGCTGCGGCCAGGTCTATCGCTACACCACGAACCCCGAGGTCGCGACTGGCGACGGGTATGCGATCGCGCATCGCGCTGGGGCCCGGCTGGCCGACATGGAGTTCGTGCAATTCCATCCCACGGCGCTGGACACCCCCGAAAATCCCCTGGCGTTGATCTCCGAGGCCGTCCGCGGCGACGGAGCGATTTTGGTCAATGCCGATGGGAAGAGATTTATGACCGAGCGCCACCGACTCGCCGAGTTGGCGCCACGCGATGTGGTCGCCCGCGAGATCTTCCGTGAGCGCGCGGTTACTGGCGCGGTCTTCTTGGACGCGCGGAAGATCGGCGATTTCGATACGCGATTCCCCGGGATTTTCGCCCTCTGCAAAGCACGGGGGATCGACCCACGAACCGATCTCATCCCTGTGACCCCTGCCGCCCATTACATGATGGGTGGTGTCGTGGTCGACCTTCAGGGCCGCAGTACGCTGGAGCGGCTGTACGCGTGCGGGGAAGTGTCACGTACCGGAGTGCATGGCGCCAACCGCCTGGCATCGAATTCGCTGCTGGAAGGGCTCGTGTTCGCCGAGCGCGTAGCTCGCGATCTGTCGACAGTCGAGCCCCTGCCGGGGACTGTCCCGGAGATCGCGCCGTGGACTGTTCCTCAGCTCCTGGACCGCGGCGCGGCCCAGGTCGCGGCGGGGCGCATTCGCGACGTCATGTGGGAGGACGCCGGTATCGCGCGGACCGCGAAAGGTCTCCGTACGGCCGTTGCGCAGCTTACTGACATTGGCCAGCGGCTTCCCGAAGGGGCGACGGAGGAGGCGAATATGGTCGATACCGCGCTCCTCATCGCCGGGGCGGCGCTACTCAGAAAGGAATCACGCGGGGGTCATTATCGCGCGGATTTCCCCCACGCCAAGGACAAATGGCGGAAAAAGCACATCGAGTTCTAGCGGAAGAGATCCGCGAGCTCGCACGTGAACGCAATGCGGTGATCCTGGCGCACAACTACGAGCGCCCGGAAGTGCAGGATGTCGCTGATTTTGTCGGAGACTCGCTCGGTCTCTCGCGTGAAGCCGCCAAAACCACCGCCGAGACCATAGTCTTCTGCGGCGTGCATTTCATGGC
>DATHNL010000014.1:0-10352 GCA_035486035.1 Gemmatimonadaceae bacterium | reverse complement strand
GGAAGGCGCGACGCTCAGCTAGCCCAGATTTGCGATACCGTCTGAGCCGCCCCGGGCGGGCTTCCCTAACGGCAAGGCACGCAACCGAAGTTACGCAGCCAGAGCCATGTTGTTGTTGGCTTTTGTGATTTTTTCCCGAGTGTTTTACCAGGAGCCCGAGGACCTGGGCACGCAACACCGATATACCGACACATGTCGAGCCTAGTTCGCCCCCGACGTATCAAATCTAACCGACGCGTGGGTGATCCGCGAGGCGGCCATAGCAGCGCCGAACCCGTTGTCAATGTTGACTACGCTCACGCCGGCGGCGCAACTGTTCAGCATGGCGAGGAGCGGCGCCAGGCCTTGGAAGCTCGCGCCATATCCGACGCTCGTCGGCACCGCGATCACCGGCGCGCCGACTAGGCCGCCGACCACCGACGGCAGCGCACCGTCCATGCCGGCGACGACGATCACGACGGCGGCATTCATGAGATCCCGGCCGTGGGCGAGTACCCGGTGAATGCCGGCGACGCCAACGTCTGTGGCCCGCGCGACGGTATCGCCGAGCGCTTTCGCGGTCGCCGCGGCTTCTTCGGCCACTGGGAGGTCGCTCGTCCCGGCGGTGACGATGAGTACTGTTCCCTTCCCCTTCGGCACTCTCGACGGATCGAGTGGCGGCACGTAGACCGTCCGGCCAAGCTCATTTATCTCAGCCGTTGGGTACTTGTCACCGAGCGCGGCGAAGAGCGCGACATCGCAACGGGTGATCAATACGCCATCGCCGTGGGGCTCGAGCTCGGAGGCGATCGCGAGCACTTGGGAGGTCGTCTTGCCGGCGGCGTAGATGACCTCGGGAAATCCTTGGCGTAGGGCCCGATGGTGATCGACGGTCGCGTACGGCGATTGCGCGGCTGGCGCGAGCGCGAGCGCATCGAGTGCTTGCCGCGGGTCGAGTGTGCCCGCGGCGACCTGCTGCAACAAGGCGAGCGCTTGCTCGCGAATCACGCGGCGGCTTGCTGTTGCGAGCGTTCGAGATACTCGGCGAACAGCCCCTCGACTTCGTCGAACGCGTTCACCGCGTGGAGACGCTGGCGCAGCTCGGCCGAGCCGGGCAAGCCCTTGACATACCAGCCGAGGTGTTTGCGGAACTCGATGGCCGCGCCTTTGAGGTCGGCCTCGTACGCCATGACCATCCGCGCGTGATGGAGCGCAATGGCGAACCGCTCGCGGACGGGTGGCTCGCTCGGCAGCGCGTGCCCGTCGAGGAGCGCGCGCGCTTGCGTGAAGATCCAGGGCTGGCCGAACGAGCCGCGCGCGATCATCACGGCGGCGCAGCCAGTCTGCTGCTGCATGCGGAGCGCGTCGGCGGCCGTCTTGATGTCGCCGTTGCCGATCACCGGAATGTCGAGCGCGTCGACGACCGCCGCGATCTCGTCCCAGCGGGCGGCACCCGTGTACATCTGCGCGCGGGTGCGTGGATGCAACGTCAAGGCACCCGCGCCCGCGTCCTGACAGCGCAGGGCGATCGTGACCGGGTCGCGCATCTCCTCGCTCCAGCCGCTCCTGATCTTGACTGTGACCGGTAGGGGCGTGGAAGAACGAACTGCTCGAATGACGCCTTCCACCAGACCGAGATCTTTGAGACATCCCGAGCCGCCGTTCCGCCGCACGACTTTCTTGACCGGGCAGCCGAAGTTGATGTCGATGAACTCGGGCTGAAAGACGTCGGTCACCAGTGCAGCGGCCTCGCCCATGGCGCCCGCGTCGGCGCCGAAGATCTGCACACCGATCGGCCGCTCATCCTGCCCGAACCGCAGCTTATCCCAGGTCGCCGGGTTCTCCCGCCGAATGCCCTCGGCCGACAGGAACTCCGTGACGACGACGTCGGCGCCGAACGAGCGGCAGAGGCGCCGGAACGGCGATTCCGAGACGCCCGCCATTGGCGCCAGATAGAGCGGCACCTTGGCGGCTACAGGGAACGGAAACGCACGTGTACGGGTCATGACCCCTGAAAATAAGCGAGTCGCCGGACTATTTCAGGATCACCCCGGCCATCGGCTGTGCCGCTATCGCGATCGAGTCACCGCCAAACGCTATGTGCAGGGCCCCGGTGAACGTGCCCAGGTTGCACGAGCCAGCCGCAAATGTGTTGGTAATGTTCACGAGGCCGGACGTGAATGTGCAGCTCCCGCCTACCGATGTCGTCGTGACGACCGCGTACCCGATCGAGCTGACGACCGTTGTGTCATTCAGGATCAACAGGCTCACGATTCCTGGGATGACATTCGGTACGTCGCGAGCGCCCGTAATCAGCACTTTGGTAAATGCCGTATCACTGTAGGCCCACAAGAAGTAAGCCGTGTCCGCACCCGGACTCGCTTCTTCGAGGATCAACGCCTGCCAGGTTTGCGTGCCCGAGTCGGTGCTGACCGTGACCGAGGTCGGCGTGCCACCGTACGCTGGCACATATTCGGCGCCCTCGATCGTCGCTGCCCAAAGCGAGTCCCGCGGGTTGGACTTCGCCGCAACGACCAGGCTGTCCATGTGCCTGGCAAGCGCTGAACCGGCCGACGACTGCGGGGCGCCGGGGTTGCTGGCGTCGCCGCAGGCGATGGCCAGTAGAGTCGCGATGGCTAGGGTGCCATAGCGAAATTGACAAACCATAAACAAGCATTTTATGCATCAGAGGTTCCTACCGCCAGGGTGGCAAAGGCAATAGTTTCTCAGGTTTTGAGACACAAGGGGATCCATGGAACTCCGTGAGTTTTTCTCTGAAGACGCGATCAATCTCGACCTGCAGGGGAACACGAAAGACGAGATCCTGAAGGAGCTGATCTCGCTGCTCAAGCTCGACGAGAAATCGGAAGGCATGCTGTTCAAGATGTTGAAGCGCCGCGAAAACCTGGGTTCGACCGGCATCGGCCGCGGGATCGCGATCCCCCACGCGCGGTCGCTCGTGGTCAACAAGCTCCGGGTCGCGTTCGGCCGGAAGGCCGCCGGCGTCGACTTCAAGGCGATCGACGAGAAGCCGGTCTACTTCTTCTTCCTGATCGTCGCCCCACCGCTCGAGATCTCGAACCAGTATCTGCCGGTGCTCGGCAAGATCGCGCAGTTCAGCAAGGAGCCCGATGTCCCCCAGCGGTTGCTCGCGCTCACGGAGCCGTCGCAGTTCATGGCGCTGCTGCAGGAGAAAGGCGTTTAGCGCGCTGCTCCTCGCCGCCTGCGGCGCGCGGGCGGCCGCGCAATCGTCCGTCGAGGCCGAGCTCCGGCACAATACGCAGGCGCTGCTCGACGCGATTGCTCCTGGCGATACGGCCACGTGGAACCGGCTGCTCGACTCGCTCGCGACTCAGGTCGATGAGAACGACGTCGTGCGGGACAAAGCGCAGATCCTCGCGAATCTCCAACCGCTCGGACCCGGCCTCACGGGGCATCTCGATATCGACGACTTTCGCTTGGCCACGACGGGGGATATGGCGGTGGTCACGCACGAGGACAACGAGTACCTCGACTATCATGGACAGATTATCCGGAGTCGGTTCCGGATGACGGATACCTGGGTGCGATCGGCCGATGGCTGGCGGTTGATTGGCGAGCAGGTCTTGGCGGTGCTCCAGGACCCGCCGTCGATCCGTCTCGATCGTGCGAAAGCGTGCTCGTACGGCGGCCGATACTCGCTGACAGCGGATATAGTGGCGACCATTCGATGCGACGGTGACCACCTGGTCGTCGCGCGCCAAGGGCGCCCCGATCGGACGTTCCTGCCCGAGTCGCCCGACGTCTTTTTCGAGCCGGGTCAGCCGCGCACGAGGCGCATCTTCCAGCGCGACGAGCGCGGACATATTATCGGCTTCGTGGATCGTCGCGAAGGCCGAGACGTGGCGTGGAAGCGAATCGGATGACGATCGACGCACTCGACCCTCGCACGACCGCGCTCGTGCTCATCGATCTCCAAAAGGGCATCGTCGGCATGTCGCTCGCCCCTCGGCCGGCGACCGATGTCGTGCAGACGGCGACGGCCCTCGCCGGCCGGTTCAGAGTCGCCCGGGCACCAGTGGTCCTGGTCAACGTCGCCTACGCCGCTGATTTCGGCGACGCGCTCCGTCAGCCCGTCGATCAGCCTCGCCCCCTCTCCGCGCTCCCCGCGGGCTGGACCGAGCTCGTCGACGGCCTCGCTCATCCCACGGATATTCGCATCACGAAGCACCAATGGGGCGCGTTCCACGGCACGGATCTCGACGACCAACTGCGCCGTCGCGGCATCACCACGATCGTGCTCGGCGGCATCTCCACGAACTTCGGTGTCGAGTCGACCGCGCGGCAGGGATGGGAGCGCGGGTACGCCATCGTCATCGCCGAGGACGCCATGGCGGCTACCACGAGCGAGATGCACGCCTTCTCGGTGGAGAAGATCATGCCGAGGATCTCCCGCGTGGTGAAAGCAGCCGACATTGCGTTCAGCTGATGAGTGGGTGTGGGGCTGGGACTCCACGCCCGGCATCGTTTCGGTACATGCCAGCCTGAGCGGCAAAGCACTCGTCTGGCGGCGGGACGCGGCAACGGACACGCTGGTCGTCGAGACGGAGCGCTTTCGACCCTGGATTCTCCTCGCGCATCTCGACGATGTCCGAGGCATGACATGGGCCGATTGCCGAGAGCTCGACGGGCCCGGCGCGCTGCGCTACATGGTGAGCGCCGACGATGGCCGAAGACTGATCGATACGATCCTGCGCGCGGCGTCCGAGCGATTGGGCACGCCGGTGAGCAAACCAAGCGAGCTCGCCGAGCTCGAACCGGGCACGATGCTCGCGCTGCCGGCCGACGAGCAGTATCTGGTGCTCTCGGGGCGAACGTACTTTCACGGACTGGCGTTCGATCAAATTCACCGCCTCCAGTTCGACCTCGAGACGACCGGTCTCAACGCCCACCATGACCGGATCTTCATGGTCTCGATCCGCGATCATACGGGTGTCACCGAAGTGCTCGATGGTGGAACGGAAGCGGATCTGATCAGAGAGCTCGTCGAGCGCGTTCGGGTGCTGGATCCGGACGTGATCGAGAATCATAACCTGCACGGATTCGACCTCCCGTTTATCTACCGCCGCGCCCGCATCCTTGGCGTGCCGTTAGCGCTCGGTCGCACCGGACGCGGGCTCCTTGCGCGCGGCAGCTCCTCGCGCGGGCGACTTCGGTTCGTCGCCCCCGGCCGGGAGCTGATCGATACGCTCGATGCGGTGTGGCGCTACGACTTCGCGACCCGCGAGTTGCCGGGCCATGGCCTCAAGGCCGTCGCCCGTCACCTCGGCGTTGCGCGCGCCGATCGCGAGTACATTCCCGGCAGCGAGATCTATCGGACGTACCAGAGCGATCCCGAACGGGTGCGTCGGTATGCGACGCACGATGTCGAAGAAGTCGCCGACATCTCCCGCTTGCTCGGTGGCGCGGCGTACGCGCTGGCGCGGATGGCCCCTCGTCGATACGAGCGTCTCGCCGACGCCGGACCGGCGACCGGCGTCATCGATCCGCTGCTGGTCCGCGCGTACGTTCGCGCGGGTCAAGCCCTGCCGGCTCATGAGAACCGTACGGACACGCCACACAGCGGCGCCGCACTGCACCTGTTCGCCGCCGGTGTCGCGCATCGGATCGTGAAGGCCGATGTCGCGAGTCTCTATCCCTCGCTCATGCGTGCCTATCGTATCGGGCCATCGCGGGATCGTCTGGGCGCGCTCCTCGCGATCGTCGATCGAATGACCGAGCTGCGACTCGAGGCCAAAGCCAGTGGACAGGCGGGGACGTCGGCCGCGCTCAAGATCGTCGTCAACGCCGCGTACGGGTATATGGCCGCGGGTGGACTCACGCGATTCTCGGACGTGCACGCGGCGAACGAAGTGACGCGGCGCGGTCGCGAGCTGCTCGACCAGATGTGCCGCGAGTTCGCGGCCCGCGGGGTCACGCTCATCGAAGCGGACACGGACGGAGTGTATTTCGCGGTTCCCGAGTCGTGGAGCGAGAGCGACGAGCGGCGAGTCGTCGCCGAGGTGGCGGCCCTCCTGCCGCGCCTCGTCCAGCTCGAGTTCGCGGGGCGGTACGCGGCAATGCTCTCGCACGAGCCCAAGAACTACGCGCTGCTCGGATACGACCATACGCTGCTCTTGAAAGGCGTGGCGTTTCGGTCGAGCCGTTCCGAGCCATTCGGCGACATTTTTCTTCGCTCGGCGATCACGCACTTGCTCTCGGGTGACGTCCCAGGGGTGCGCGAGCGGTACCTCCGGATGACCGCCGCGCTCCGTGCGCGGGCGGTGTCGACGTACGAGGTCTCGTCGCGTGTGCGGCTCACGAAATCGCCGGGGGTCTATGAGCGGTCACGTGCGCGCCGCCGCGAGCTGCCGTATGAAGCGCTGCTCGCCGCTGGTCAGACGCAGTGGCGAGAGGGCGATCATGTCCGCGTGTACCGCAAGCCGAATGGGGAGGCTGGCCTCACCGGCCGGCCGGAGGCGCCGTCTTCGGACGATCTGCCGGACGCTGATCCGCGTGACTACGATATCGAGTACTACGTGCGCGTGTTGCGTACGACGTACGCGGAGCGACTGGCGCGGGCTTTCAGTCCCGAGGACTTCGCGACGGTGTTCGCGGATCCCGATCAGCTGTCGCTGTTCGCCACGCCGCTGGAGTCGATCCGGCCGGTGTTGACGATCATCCCGCGATAGCCGTCCTCTCCATATGATTTCCTTGTTTGGCAAGTACTGTTGTGCGGCGGCCATTGTTGTAGGCGTCGTGGCGTGCAGCTTCGACGGCACGGGCCCCGAGGCCTTGCATCCCGTTGGGCCGAGCTGCTCGCAGGGCACCATCAGCGCCAACGGCGCCACGGTGTCGGGCGCCATCTCGACCACCGGCAATTGCGACCTGTGGGACGACTATGTGGGCGAGGGCGCATACGTGGCGTCATACGCCCTGGCTGTGACGGCCGGGGAGCTCTACTCGGTCACCGGGACCGGGTCGGCGGCAGACGGGCCCCTGGAGAACACGTTGGTCGGAATGACGGCCGCGGACACCGAGGGCGTCCTCGCTGCGTCGTGGGGCAATGCGTTCGCCAACAACGCGGGCAACAATGTTCTCTGGTTCTATGCGCCGACGAGCGGCACCTATTCGTTGCGGGCGATGGACAGGGACACGACAGTGAAGAACATGGCCTACACGATGCAGGTCGTGACCTGTCCGGTGGTCGCCACGGTCGCGGCGGCCGATACCGAGTACGTCGACAACGCGTCGTCGATCGGCACCACCGGGTGCAAGCAGCAGTACACGTACTTTGGCTCCGGAGACAGCACGTTCGTGAACTACTACCTGGTGCAGTTCAATCCGGGGCAGATCCGGTACTTCAACGTGCAGTCCTCGGCGTTCACGCCGGGATGGGAAGTCGGGGGGCCGGGCTTTGACTCGATGTGGGACGTGAACAGCACCGGCGTCGCCGACTCTGGGAACTACGTCTATGCCCCCTTGGGGTCGGATTCCGGCGGGACGTACACGCTCGACGTCGGCTCGACGACCTACGGTAGGACCGGGGCGTACACACTCCGCATTCTCTCGCCGTCGCTGGCGCCGGCGCGCGTGCCGCCGGGCGCGGTGCTGGGGAAGACCATCCACCTCAAGGCATCCCAGCGCGTGCACATCCTGCGCTGATCCTTAGAACGTGCAGACGTAATAGTGGCCGCGCAAATGGGTAACGTTGCCCGCACAGTCTTCGCCGAAACCTTGCTCGGACGCGATTGGCTGCTTGTGCAGCTTTAGCGGAAGGGCGATCTCATCAGTCACATCGTAGATAAGGAACGTGTTTGGGCCTCCTGCGAGCCCGACCGACCAGTCGTAGACGGCGAATGGACTTCCGTCGGGCCTCGACGAGCGCCCCAACTGACCAGCGCCGGTCCCAACTGTCAGGGCTAAGTGCGCGTATTCAGCTGCCCAAGTGATAGGCTTCCAGAGAAGCGCGGGTAGAAGAACAGCGATCAGAATTGAAACCGCCATGCGGGGTCGTCGCCTTACCGCGACCACGAACGCAATGCCCGTGAGACCTGCTCCGACCAGCGGCGCGCCGACCACCGTCAATGGGATCAGAACGAAGCTCACTATGCCTGGAAGGCCACAGAGGATCGCGACAATTAGCGCGATCGCCAGAGTGGTGAATGCAGGCCAAGCGGCCCAGCCATCGCCCCTCACTCCCACTCGATCGTCGCCGGCGGCTTGGAGCTGACGTCGTAGACGACGCGGTTGATGCCCTTCACCTCGTTAATGATCCGCGTCGAGATACGGGCGAGGACTTCTGGAGGGAATGGGAACCAGTCGGCTGTCATCCCGTCGGAACTGGTGACGGCGCGCAGAGCGATGACCTGCTCGTACGTGCGATAGTCGCCCATGACGCCGACGCTACGGATCGGGAGCAATACCGCGAATGCCTGCCAGATATCGTTGTACAAGCCCGCCTCGCGGATCTCCTCGAGGTAGATCGCGTCGGCATGGCGCAGCGTGTCGAGCGCCTCGCGCGTGATTGCGCCCAGAATACGAATGGCGAGGCCCGGACCCGGGAATGGGTGGCGGCCGACCATCTCTTCCGGGAGGCCGAGCTCGCGGCCGACGGCGCGGACTTCGTCCTTGAATAGCTCTCGCAATGGTTCGATCAGGCGGAACTTCATGTCGGGCTTCAAGCCGCCGACGTTGTGGTGCGTTTTGATCGTCACCGACGGGCCGCCCTTCGGCGACGAGGATTCGATGACATCCGGGTAGAGCGTGCCCTGGACGAGAAATTCCGCATCGCGGCCGGCCGTGGCTTCCTCGAAGACATCGATGAACGTGTGGCCGATGATGCGGCGCTTCTCTTCTGGGTCATCGACGCCGGCGAGGGCGGTGAGAAAGCGCTCCGAGGCGTCGACGACGACTAATGGGATGCTCAAGTGTTGGCGGAACGTGCGCTCGACTTGCTCGCGCTCGTGGCGGCGGAGGAGGCCCGTGTCGACGAAGATGCAGGTCAACTGCTCGCCGACGGCACGATGGACGAGCGCGGCGGCGACCGCGGAGTCGACCCCGCCCGAGAGGCCGGCGATGACGCGAGATTTGCCGACTTGCTCGGCGATGCGAACCACGTGATCGTCGATAAATGCGCCCGAGGTCCAGCTCGGGTCGGCGTGGCAGACATCGAACAAGAAGTTCGAGATCAGCTCCCCGCCCCGCGGCGTGTGGGCGACTTCCGGGTGGAACATCAGCGTGTAGATCGGACGATGCTGGTCGCGCATGGCGCCGATGATGCCGCTGTTGGAGCGAGCGGTGACGCAGAAGCCCGGCGGGGGTTGGTCGACGTGATCGCCGTGGCTCATCCACACCGTCATCTTCTCGCCCTTGTCGAAGCCATCGAACGTGCCCTTGGGTTCGAGGACCTCGATCT
Source organism: Gemmatimonadaceae bacterium (assembly GCA_035486035.1). GTDB lineage: Bacteria > Gemmatimonadota > Gemmatimonadetes > Gemmatimonadales > Gemmatimonadaceae > DASRDS01. Next base: position 937 of record DATHNL010000014.1, on the reverse strand, counting down.
CGGCGCGGCCGTATTCGCGGACGCCCGGGATGATCTTACCGCCCGCGAGGTATGCGACGAGCTGCATCCCGTAGCAGATCCCGAGCACCGGGGCGATGTCGAGGAGCGCTGGATCGGCCGAAGGGACGTTCTCTCCGTAGACCGAGTTTGGGCCGCCGCTGAGAATGATTCCTGTCGGGTTCCACTCCTTGATCCACTCGATCGTACGGGTGGGGGGATGGATCTCTGAATAGACACGCGCTTCGCGAACGCGGCGCGTGATCAGCTGCGTGAATTGAGAACCGTAGTCCAGGATCAGTATGCGACTCGTCACTTCAGCACCGCCAATCTTTTTCTGTGAGTCGTATGACTTCGACCGATTGCGTATCAAGATCGACGATCGCCGCCGCTGGCGTGCCAAAGAGCCAGCCACACGCTTCGCCGGGGTTGACGATCAGCGTATCACCGTGCGACTTGATCTCCGCCTTATGGGACCAGCCATGGACAACCACGGCGTGAGACTCGATGGACTTCTCGCCGACATCGCCGAGGTCGTGCACCAGCAACACGCGCTTGCCATCGAGCTCCACCGAATGCGGTGACTCATAGAGCTCGGCGCCGAGCCCGCTCGAGGCGGCGGCCTTGAGACCCTCGCGGTCGCCGTCGTTGCGGCCAAACACGCCGGCCAAGGCCATGTTGAGATCGCGGAATGGCGCGAGCGCAAAGGGCGAGCAGTAGTCGCCCACGTGCAGAACGAGCGCCACGCCACCCTCGGCCATCCGCTTCAGAATCTCGGCGATCGCCGGGACGCGATCGTGAGTATCTCCCATGACCCCGACACGCATCAGGCGCTCCTCCATACGGCAGGACCCACCTCGTGCCGCACCAGATCATCGTACGTCTCGCGCTCGCGAATGATCGCGAAGCGGCCGCCATCCGTGAGCACCTCGGGCGGCCG
>DATHNL010000013.1:0-5833 GCA_035486035.1 Gemmatimonadaceae bacterium | reverse complement strand
CGTGAGCACCTCGGGCGGCCGGACCCGAGCGTTGTAGTTCGACGCCATCACGAAGCCGTACGCGCCCACCGAATGCACGGCCAGCAGATCACCAGGCCCCACATCATCGAGCTCGCGGTCGAGCGCCAGAAAATCACCGCTCTCGCAGACTGGACCGCAGATATCGACGAGCGACCGCGTCGCCTTCGGCGTCACTGACTCGATGCGATGGTAAGCATGATAATGCGACGGGCGCAGCAGCTCAGTCATCCCGGCATCGGTGATGACGTACGTCTTGTGAGCGCTACGCTTTCTGTCGATGACTCGGGTCAGCAATACGCCAGCGTTTGCTACGATGAACCGGCCCGGCTCGACGATCAGTGATAGGCCGAGCTCGGCCGCCGCACGCGTGGCAATGGTGCCGAATGCACGGACATCGCCCGACGGGCCGTCGCCGTACGACACCGCGAGGCCACCGCCTATGTCCAGATAGCGGAGGCCGTCGCGGACTTGCTTGGCCAACGCCACGAGGCGCTCCGCGCCTCTCGCGTATGGGTCGCTGTCCGTGACCTGGGAGCCGATATGCATCCCCAGGCTGACGAGGCGGACTCCACCGAGCGAACGGGTGTAGGTCACCAGGGATAGGACCTGGTCATACGGGATCCCGAAGCGCGCGCCTTGCTCACCCGTGCGCGTGTACGGGTGAGGGGTCTCGACTGAGACTTCCGGGTTGACTCGGATCCCGACTGGGACTGCGCGGCCGTTCGCGCGGCCGAGTCTATCCAGTATGTCCAACTCCCGCGGGGACTCGACATTGACCAGCAACACGCCCGCGAGGGCTGCCTCCTCGAGCTCGCGTTCCGATTTTCCGACGCCGCTGAAGACGACATCGGCGCCGGAGAAGCCCGCGAGGAGGGCGCGGTGCAGCTCGCCACCGGAGACGATGTCGACGCCCGAGCCTAATGCGTGGAGCAAGCGCAGGATGGCCAGGTTGCCGTTGGCCTTCATACTGTAGTGCAGGCGGTGCGGGACGGCGGATAGCGCGGCGTCCATGGCCGTGTACTGCGATCGGATCGCGTCGGCGCTATACACGTAGGCCGGCGTGCCCACCTCCTCGGCGATCCGATCGAGGGGGACGCCGTCGAGCGCGAGTGCCGCGGTCAATACGCTTTCGCCCATAGAGCCTCGGCGATCGACGGACGGCCGCAGCGAAGGCAGGTCGTCGGCGCCTGTGGGGAGCGAAACTCCGGGTCCGGGAGGACGCGGATCGTCGCTTTCGTGTCTTCCTTGATCTGTGCCTCACAGGCCGCGTCGCCGCACCAACCCGCGTAGACAAACGCGCCCTCGCCATCCATGATCTCGCGGAACTTGTCGTACGAGATCGGGCCGCGAATGCTGTTCGCCTCGCGGCGATCACGCGCGACGCGGAACATGTCGGCCTGGATTTCGGACAACAGCGTCGGCACCGCCGTCGACAATACCGCCAATGGCGTTGGACGCTTCTCGCGCGTGTCGCGGCGAACGAGCACGCATTGTTCCTTGTCGAGATCGCGAGGCCCGAGCTCGAGGCGCAGCGGAATGCCACGCAATTCCCAATAGAAATACTTGGCGCCCGGCGTCATCCCGTCACGGCGATCGATTTCGACGCGAGTGCCAGGCAATGATGCGGCGATTTTATCAGCGGCTTCGAGTACTCTCGCGCGTTCGGCATCTGCTTTGTAGATCGGGACGATGACCAACTGGATAGGCGCGACCTTTGGAGGCGTACGCAGGCCAACGTCGTCGCCGTGGGTCATGATGAGACCGCCGATCATGCGGGTCGACGCGCCCCAACTCGTGTTCCATGCGTAGTCGGTTCCGCCGGTCTCGGTCTGGAACTTGAGATCGAACGCCTTGGCGAAGTTCTGGCCGAGGTTGTGGGACGTCGCGGCCTGGAGCGCCTTGTTGTCCTGCATCATCGCTTCGAGCGCGTAGGTGCGAAGTGCGCCAGCGAATTTCTCTGATTCTGATTTTTGGCCGGTCACGACGGGCATGGCCATCCAGTCTTCCTGGAAACGCCGGTAGATGTCCAACTGGAGCCGGGTACGCGCTTCGGCCTCGTCGTGCGTCGCGTGGGCCGTGTGGCCCTCCTGCCAGAGGAACTCCAACGTGCGGAGGAACAGGCGGGTGCGCAGCTCCCACCGCACGACGTTGGCCCATTGGTTGATGAGCACGGGCAGGTCGCGGTAGCTCTGTACCCACTTCGCGAACATCCCATAGATGATCGTTTCCGACGTCGGGCGCACGACGAGCGGCTCGTCGAGCACCTTCCCGCCGCCAATCGTGACGACCGCCACCTCCGGCGCGAATCCCTCGACGTGCTCCTTCTCTTTGTGCAGGAAGCTCTCGGGGATGAAGAGCGGGAAGTACGCGTTCCGGACGCCCGTCGCTCTGAACATGTCGTCCATCGCGCGCTGCGTGAGCTCCCAGATCCCGTAGCCGTTGGGGCGGATGACCATGCATCCGCGCACGGGGGAGTAATCCGCGAGCTCGGCGCGGAGTACCAGTTCGTTGTACCAGGCGCTGAAGTCCGTTGCGCGTGGCGTCAGCTTTTGATCGTCAGCCATTGCCGCGTTCGTGTCCCACATGTTCGACCATTTGATCGATCGTCATCGTGAGTTGCGTGTTGTTCGCCAGGTCTTTCCGGGCGACCTTGCCATTCGCCTCGACTATCGCCGCGAATCGAGCGCCGGCGGCGCTGGCTGCCTTGAGTTGGCGGCCGAGCGACTGCTCGCGGAGCGCGTATTCGACGGTCTGGTCTTTCTCGCGTAGTTGCCGGGCGACGTCCATCACGTCGAGCAGCGCATCGGCATCGTCGCGGGCCGTCGCCACCCAGTAGTCGATTGAGGGGACGACATCGCGCAGCAGGCCTCGCGATTGAAGCAGCTCGCGGAGCACGACGTCGCCCATCCCGAATCCGATGGCTGGAAGGTCGACGCCGCCGAGTGTGGCGAGCAGGTTGTCGTATCGACCGCCGCCACAGATCGCGCGGAGCTCGCCCTTCGCATCGAACAGCTCGAAGACGATACCTGTATAGTAGGCCAGCCCGCGAACGATCGACGCGTCGAAGTGGATCCAGTTGGCATCGCCGACCAGCCGGTGCACGTAACGGAGGTACCGCTCGAAATTATCTACGCTCGCTTCGCTCGCGTCGCCCGCACCATGCAGCGTACGGCGAATATCGTCGAGGGTAGTCCGTGGCAGCGCAACAATGGGCTCGATAGCGCGGGCCGGGACACCGAGCGCAATCAACCGCTCGGCGGACGCGTCGGGCTTCGTGCGGCCGAGTTTATCGACAACCTCGGTCATCACGGGCAACAGCGACGCGTCCGAGAGGCCGAGGACCCGGAGGTAAGCGCTGAGTATCCGGCGGTCGGAGACGCGGGCCTTGACGTCGTCAGACGTGAGGCCGAGCGCGCGCATGACGTCGATGGCGACCGCGAGGACCTCGGCGTCGGCGGTGACGTCGGGCTCGCCGATGATGTCGACGTTGAGCTGGAAGTGCTCGCGCAGACGTCCGCGCTGCTGGCGCTCGTAGCGGAACAGCTGCGGCACCGAGAACCAGCGCACAGGCTTCCGCAGTGCATTGGCTCGCGCCGCGACCATTCGAGCAATGGTTGGCGTCATCTCTGGACGGAGGGCCACCTCGCGATCGCCCTTGTCCCTGAAGTTGTAGAGCTGCCCAACGATCTCGTCGCCGCTCTTCTTCGTATAGAGCTCCGTGGCTTCGAGCGGAGGACCATCCACCTCGGAGAACGCGTAGCGGCGCGCGACCGTGCGCCAGGCTCGCATGATGAACGCCCGTTCAGCAAACTCCTGCGGGTAAAAATCGCGAAATCCCGGGAGCGCACCGGTCGACATCGGGCAAACTTACCCGGCGAGCGGAGACACCTGCAAGTTCGTCATCGCGTCGCCCACGGTGTGGAACGAGCCGGTGACGAGCACCGTACCGCCGGCTGACTCGCCTTTGGCCAATGCGCGAGCGAAATCGTGCTCGATGTCGGCTGACCATTTGTGCTCACGCGCGAACGTAACCGCGTCTTCGGGTCGCCAGGCGCGTGATTCGGGCGCGGTGGGCGCGCTGGTCAGGACGAAGTGATCGACTGAGGCGGAAAGGGCGGTCAATATGCCGCGCCAATCTTTGTCGGCCAGGACCGAAACCACCGCGACGATCGGTTTCGGTGGGGCAACCGCCTGGAGCGTCTTCGCCAGAACCGCCGCGCCATCGGGGTTGTGGGCGACGTCGAATATGAAACGGCCAACGCGCTGGAAACGACCCGGCAGCGTCACACTAGGCAGGACGTCGGCCGCCTTCGGCGGCACGCCGCCCGCCGCTTCCAGCATCAACAGGGCAAGCGCCGTGTTCGATGCCTGGTGTGCCCCAGCGAGTCCGGTGTGGAGGCGTAGTGCCGGCGAGCCTCGACGGGAGTACGTGAACGACGTGCCACCCGTCGGCTCGACGACGACATCTGACACCGGGGCATCGTCGGCGACTGACCGAATGGGAGTGGCGCCTGCTATGCGCGCCTGGTGTGCGAGCAGCTCGCGGATCTCGGCATCCGGTTCGCCGATGAGCGCGGGGCGGCCTGGTTTGAAAATGCCCGCTTTTTCGAACGCGATTTGCTCGCGAGTCGTGCCCAAGTATTCGGTGTGGTCGATTCCGATCGACGCGACACCGGCCGCGAGCGGGGTGAGGACGTTTGTGGCATCGAGCCGACCTCCGAGGCCTACTTCAACTACAGCGACATCTACCTTTGCCGCGGCAAAGAGCTCGAAGCCCATGGCCGTCGTGGCCTCGAAGAACGTCGCGCCGAGGTGTTCGACGATCGGCGTGCGGTGAGCGATCCAGTCGGTGACGTCGTGCTCCGTGATCGGCACGCCGTCGATCAGGAAGCGCTCGCGGAAATCGACCAAATGCGGTGACGTGTATTGGGCGACGCGGAGGCCCTGAGCGCGGAGGAGGGCGGCAAGGGTGACGGTGACGCTGCCCTTCCCATTGGTGCCGCCCACATGGAAGGCGCGGAGGCTCGAGTGCGGACGGCCGATCGCGTCCAACAACGCCCCCATCCGGTCGAGGCCGAGCTTCCATTTGCCGGTGGTGCGGGCGAACAGGTAGTCGAGCGCGTCCCGGTACGCGGTCAGGGTGCCGAGTACCCCACCGCGGCGGGCTTGCCGCTCATGTGACGAAGGAGCTGGCCAACCGTGCGCTTCAACTCGCGGCGATGGACGACATCGTCGAGCATCCCATGGTCCAGCAGAAACTCGGCCGTCTGGAAGCCCTCGGGCAGATCCTGGCCGATCGTCTGCTTGATGACTCGCGGACCGGCGAACCCGATGACCGCGCCGGGTTCGGCCAGGATCGCATCACCCAGCATCGCATACGACGCGCTCACGCCGCCGGTCGTCGGGTTCGTCAGAATCGACACGTACGGAATGCGGCGTTCGGCGAGCTGGGAGAGAATAGCGGACGCCTTCGCCATCTGCATGAGCGAAAGCACGCCTTCCTGCATCCGGGCGCCGCCAGACGCGGAGACGAGCACGAGCGGGTACTTTCGCTCCAATGAGCGCGTGCCCAGGCGGACGATTTTCTCGCCGACCACGGAGCCCATGGAGCCGCCCATGAAGGCGAAGTCCATCACGCCGACGTTGATCGGGGCCTCGTCGAGCGTGCCCGCCACGGCGAGCAGCGCGTCGTTGTCGCCGGCGTTCGCGTGCGCTTTGGCCAGACGGGCCTGGTATTCGGGGAAACCGAGAGGGTCGGTTGATCTGAGGTCACCCGCGACTTCCTCGACGCTCCCCTCATCCAACAAGAGGG
>DATHNL010000012.1:0-20164 GCA_035486035.1 Gemmatimonadaceae bacterium | reverse complement strand
CGACCAGTGTCGCCAGCATCTCGCTCGTGGCCGAGAACGACGCATGGAACTACAATGCCGGGATCCGTGGCGAATTCCATGGGATCGGCTTCGGGATCTATGGCACGGAGCTCGAGGAAGGGAGCAATAAGCGGCCGAGCGACTTTCTGATCTACAATTACGCCAAAGCCAACTTTGTCGTCTACTATCACGCGAATTTCCGCGACGTGGGCCGGGGCGTATTCCTGCGCAGTGAGATCACGCAGCTCGAGCACGAACAGACTGAGCTCAAAGCCGAGATGGCGCGGCGCGAGCGGCGCATCCACGATCTCCAAGTCTCCCTCGGCAAGCTCCAGGGGTCGGCCTTGAGCGACGTGGAACGCCAGCGCCAGGAGCTCGAGGCGCAGCTCAAGGAAGAGCAGGATCAGATTCGTCGGGCCAATGAGCGGCTGCAGCAACTGCAGGGTGGGAAACCCCAATGAGATTGACGTCAGCACTGGTCGCGGGTCTGGCTCTGACCGCTGCTGTGGCGCACGGGCAGGAGGAGTTCGGCCAAACGCGCTTCTGGGGATCGGGATTGATCGATATCCCCACGGCCTGGGTCGAGCCGGTCTCGGGCGATTTCTCGTTCAACTACAGCGGTTCGTCCTATCAGACCTCGTCCCAATTCCCCCAGTACAACTCATCGCTGAACTCGAAGCTGAGCCTCAACACGTCGTTGTTCAGCCGCCTGCAACTCGGCGTCTCGCTGTTCTCGACCAATCCCGAGCAAGCCTTCTATGGCGAGCTCGTCGCCCTGAAGGAATCCGACACGAAGGGGGGACCGCTCGCCTTCCTCCCCTCACTCGCGATCGGGGTCCGGAACATCGGGCCATACAGCAAGATCGACCGGTTCGGCCTCGGCTACTCGAACGAGATCAACCCGGCCGGCGGCACCGCGCCGGTGATCCGCGCCGACTCCACCCATCAGTCGTTCTCGACGGGCAACACGGTCTACGGCGTCGCGACCAAGAACGTCTCGCTCCAGGATCTCAGAGCGTTCTGGCCGGATGTGAACATCAGCGCGACAGTCGGCTACGGGAATGGCCTCTTTAGCAATCACGGAAACCTGCCAACGAAGTACTATGCCGCGGATGCGACGGGTGGGCTGTTCTATGGTCTCGCCGCGAGCTGGCGCCCGTCGACGAACATCCTGTTCTCGGTCATGGGCGAGAACAACGCCTGGGACTTCAACGCGGGTGCGTCGGTCGACTGGCGCGGGCTCCGCGCCGGGATCGACGTGATCGACCTTGGCGGCGGCAGTCAGAAGATCAATCCGGCGATCCCGGCCACCGCGCTCTATCATTACACGAAATTCGCCTTCACCCTCGGCTGGCATAGCAACGTCTTCGCGCTCCTCAACGGCAAGATCCTGGAGGATCGCGCGGCTGCCCTGAAAAAGGAGCGGGATGGGCTCCTGGCCGATATCTCCAAGCGGCAAACCCGTATCGCCGAGTTGCAGGGGCTCGTCAAACAGTACGAAGCTCAGAATCTCCTGGAGCTCGAGCAGCGGAGAGCCGCGGCTCAGACCCAGTTACAACAGGAAACCGAGGCGCTGCGGCGGCTCGAGGATCGGCTGAAGCGTATCGAATCGCAACAAGGCTCGACCCCTCCTCCTCCGCAAACGTCGACCCCTCAATGACACGGGCGATACTTTGGAGCGTCGCACTGCTGCTCGGCCTGGCCAGTCGCCAGGCCCGGGCGCAGGATACGACGAGTACCCAAACCTATCCGGAGCGTCGCAAGGCGATCCTCGACGACATCAAGTCGTCGCAGCGCAAGCTCGATGACCTTCGGGTCGAGCGGCTGCAGCTCGAGTCACGGGTCGAAGCCGTGGCGGGCAAGGTCGCTGAGCAGCGCGTCAATGCGCTGCTCATGAGCCGAGAGACGTACGCGCTGCGGCAACTGGACTCGCTGCTGACCGTCTCGCAGGATGTCCTGCTCGCCCAGCGCGACCGGTTCCTGACGCTCGGTGACGCCGTCCGCCGGCGGGCTGGTGCCGAGCTGGTGATCGTGTTCCGAGCGGATTCGGCGTCGACGCTGACGCAGCGCATCGACAGCGCCTCGGTCCGGATCGACGACGGCGCCGGCTCCTCCCGCGTGTACTCGCTGCTCGCCAACTCGGCGTTGGCGTCGGGCGCCGTGGACGAGCTCTATCGGTCGAACGTGCTCCCGTCCCCCCACACCGTCTCGGTGACCGTGGGGCTCAACGGCGGAACGCAAACGCAGTCCGTGCGCGTCGACGCCGCCGCTGGCGCCTCGACCTACGTGCAGTTCGCCGTCCGGAATGGACAGTTGGTACAGACGACGTGGTCGAACAAAGACGCCTCTTCGCACTAGGGCTCGCGCTCGCCGCGCGAGTCGTCGTCACAGCGCCGGTCGTCGCGCAGCAGCCCGCGTCGCCGGAGCCGCTGCATGCCGTCCCTCGGGATACGACGCACGCGCAACAGGCGCCGGGCGCGTCGCCGAGAGATACCACGGTCATTCCACCGCTGGACAAAGGCCGCGCGGTCGACGCTGAGATCCGATCGGCACTGTATGCGCTGATGACCGGCGACGCGATCGCCGCGCTCAGTCGACTGCGGCCGCTGGATCCGGCCACCGAGTCGGCCGAGCGCCACTTCCTGATCGCGGAGTGCTACTACCGCCTGGGGATGGACGACAGCCTCCGGACGGAGGCGGCGACATTGGCGGCGATGCCGGAAGCCCTGCGCTTCCAGTGGTTGCTGCACATGCAATTGCTGCTCGCCGACTATCGCGATGGCGACTACGCACGGGCCGTCGATCAGGCGCGCAACCTGGGCACCGACCAGAGCGGCATCGGGTCGCTGCTCGCGGGACTCGCGGCCTATCGCCTCGGCCAGGATGCGGCCGCGAAAAGCGCGTTCGAGGCGGCCCAGGCGACGAGCGGCCCGTACAAGACGTATGCGCAGTACATGTTGACGCTGATGAGTCTCAAGGCCGACACGGCCCATGGTGTCGCAACCGCCATGCTGGCGCTCGACTCACTCGTCCCGTCGACCCAGAGCCCAGCGTCGGATCAGCTGCACCTGACGCTGGCGCAACTCGCCTACGAGGGCGCCCAGTACGACCGCTCCGCGTCCGAGGCCGGCCTCGTGACCCCGACGAGCGGCCTGCGGGCGCCGGCCCTGCTGACTGATGCGTGGGCAACCTTCCGCGCCGGCAAGCCGCAGCCGGCCGGCGATCTCTTCGCGACATACGCGCACGACTATCCGGAGCTGCCCACGCGCGACGAAGGCCGTCTCATGCACGCCCAAGTCGCCCTGCAGTTGCACCAGGATGACTCGGCCGCGCATGCCTTCAAGGCGGTCGCCGATTCGGTGGCTGCCGAGGCCCAGGGGCTCGGCGTCAACGCCTCCGGCCTGCGCGGCGGCGCGCGTCTCCTGGTCAATGCGCGCGTCGCCGACGTGCTGCTGCTCGGAGACGTGGCGGGCGGCAAAGCCGTGCGGTTCCCGGACCTCGCGGCGGCCGGCATCGATGCCTTGCGCGTCGCGGTTGTCGCGGATGCCCAGGCCCCGACCGTTCCGAGCCCGACGCCCGTCTCGGTCGAGACGCTCTCGCAGCGTCTCGACTCCGCCGGCATTGACTCGGCCGGTGCGGCGAAGGCTGGCGTGACGGCCGGCGCACCGCTCCTCCGGCGCGCCGTGTTCATGCCGACGTCCGACGCCTCGCGCGGGGATCTCGCCAAAGGGCTGGCGACGTTGCGCGACGCGGATGTCGGCGTGGCCACGGCCGATCAGGCCGTGCGGTCCGAGAACTCGAACATCCTGCTGCAGGTCGCGAACCTCAAGCGCATGCGCGAGATGATCCAAGGGGCGCAAGACAGTTTGCGCACCGGGTTTGGACCGCTCGCCATTGCCGAAGACTCGTTGGCGCGGGTGACCGCGAACGTGGATACGGCCTACTTCACGCTGCATCGGCTGATTGGCGCGACGGTCGCGGATCTCCGCGATCTGGCGAACGGGAATGCGACAAAGCTCGATAGCGTGCAGCACTCGCTGCAGGCATCGGCATCGCCGGCGGATCTCGCGTATCTCCAGCAGGAGCGTGAGACGAACGCCATCTATCGGCGTATTGCCGACGAGGTCGACGCCGGCCTCGACTCCGCGATTGCCCACAATCCCGCGTTCGCCCTGCGCGACACCGTGCGCCAGCGCGGTGAGCGCACGCGCGCCCTCATCGTGCAGACGCGGGCCGCCGGTGCGGTGGCCGCCGCCGCGGTCGACAGCGCGCAGGCGCGCGTGGAGCGCGGGCCGTCCGAGAGACGCCTGGCACTGCGCGCGGCTCTCGTGGCCGCCCAGGCCCGCCGCGAGGCGGCCGCCACGGCGCTCGTCGTGACCGTCGATCGCGAGCTCACGGCGCGCGGCATCGCGCTCGCCGCTTCGATGCGCCGCGATCTCGAGGCCGCGGAGTTCGGCTCGGCGACGGCCTCGTTCTTCCGCGCCATCGCCGCCGATAGCGCCACGGCTCCCGCAGCCTCCTCAGGAAGCGCGCCATGAGACGCCTCGCGCTGGCCCTGGCGCTCCTCGCTGCATCTCGCGCACTGGCGCAGACGCCGACCGCGACACCCGTACGGCCGGTGGTGGCGCGGAGCCGGCCGGCGACGATCGCGGACTCGGCGATCGTGCAGCTCGAGTCGCTCCTGCAGCGCTATCCGGACAGCCCGCTCCGACCGGGCGCGTTGTACGAGCTCGGCGAGCTGTTGACCCGCCGGGCCGACGAACGGTTCGCGGCATCCCAGCGCGTCGACACGACGTCCTCCGGCGCATCGCACCCCGACTACACCGACGCGATCGCACGTTACGAGGAGATTGTTAAGCGTTTTCCAACGTTCGATCAGATCGACGGCGCCGCCTACACCCTCGGCACGCTGTACTCGTTCGACCAGCGCTACGCCGACGCCGTCCCGATGTTCGAGCTCGTGGCCTCGAAAGACCAGTCGCCGCACAAGCCGGAGGCGCTGTTTCGCCTGGGCGATGCCGAGTTCGAAATCGCGGCGAATCAGAAGGGCGACGCGCGTCTGGCATCGTTCGGCAAAGCCGCCTCGGCGTACGAGCGCGCCTCGGCCGCTGCGCCAGCCAATGGCGATGTCTACTTCCTATCGCTATACAAGCTCGGCTGGGCGTACTACAACACGGCCACGCCGCAGAACCCCGCCGGGTACAATCAAGCCGTCGAGGTCTTCGGCCGTCTGGTCGATGCGTACGACAAGTTGACGCCCGAGCGCCAGCAACGACTCGGCTTGCGGGAAGAGGCAATCGAGTACATGGCCGTGTCGTTCACTCAAGTCGGCGGCGCGGCCGCGGCCGATAAGTTTTTCGCGGCTCGCTCGGACAGCGCGTCGCTCAAGATCCCGGTCTTGCGGCGGGTCGCGGCACGGCTGCGTGACCAAGGCGACTTCGCCAAGGCGGTCGACGCGTATCAGGAGCTCTTGGTCGAAGCACCGGACGATTCCTCCGCGTTGAGTACGTCGCGCGAAGTCATCGACATCTACCAGAACCGCACGCTCGAACCGGAGAAGGCGGAGGCCGCGCGTCTCGCGCTCGTGCAGAAGTTCTCGCCGGGCTCGTCGTGGACGGCCGCCAACCCCACGCACGCGAAGGATGTCCAGACCGCGCGCGAGGAAGTGCTGCGCCAGAGCGCCCAGTACGAGCTCGCCAAAGCGCAGGGCACCCCGACGCAGCTCGCCCAAGCGCCCAAGCGGCGCCCCAAAGGCAAGACGGGCGCGACCTCGGGGCAGGAGGCCGTCGCAATCACACCGGCGGCGCGTGAGCACTACACGGAGGCCGCGCGTCTGTACGCGATCTATATGTCGGACGACGGCCAATCCGACAGCGCCCGCGAGGTGGACATTCACTACGCGGACGCACTCTATGGCTCCGGCGATTTCCGGAAGGCCGGCACCGAGTACACGCGCGCGGCATTCAATTTCCCCGCGGATACGTTCCAGACGAGCATCAAGGCGGCCAACCAACAGTCGGCCCAGAACGCGATCGTCGCCTGGGACTCGGTCACGGCCCACGACACGACGGACCGGGCGTCGCAGGACTCGCTCTTCGCCGCGGTCGACAACTACGCGACCCGCTACCCGCACAGCGATGTCGCCAAGAAGGCGTTGATCGAGAAGGGTCGTCGCGCGGCGCAAGGCGGACGGTGGGACGTCGAGGCGCAGACCTTCCGGATCTACGCGCTGCAGTATCCGAACGATCCGTACGCCGCGACCGCCGCCAAGCAAGTCGGCGACGCGCTCTACAAACAGGGCAAATACGCCGACGCCCAGCTGCAATGGGACTCGGCCGCCGCCACGGCGCGGGCCACGGGCCGGCGCACGTTCGCCGACTCGATCAACGGCGTGCAGCAAGGCGCGGCGTCGTCGTATGCCGACTCGTTGATCAAGGCCGGCGCGTACGACAAGGCCGCGAAAGAGGTGTACATCGCGCTCGCCGACAAGAATCCGTCGAGCGAGAAAGCGCCGGACGCGCTTCGCAACGCGATCGAGACGTATATGCTGGCCGACAGCGCCGCGCGCGCGAAGAGCGACCAGAACGGGTCGCAGGCCGCTCGCGTGCAAGCCGCGAGCTTGTCGAATCGCCTGATTACCGAGTACCCGCTCTATCGCTATCGCTTGCAGTACCAGACGCTGCACGCGGATCTGCTCGAGGAGATCGGCCAGGGCGATCAGTCGGTGACCGCGCTGCGCCAGATCATCGCCGACAATCCATCCTGGCGCGGTCGCGCGGACGCGGAGATCAAGGTCGCCGTGCGGCTCGACTCATTGGGCAAGGGCAAAGAGGCCGCCGCGGCGTACCAGCAGTTCGCGGCCGACTATCGCCAGGATCCTCGCGCGGCGGACGCGCTCTACAACGCGGCGGTGACCTACGTCCAGGCGCGAGACACGCTGGCAGGCGCCGCGGCCTACGGGACCTTTGTGGATCGATTCCCGAAAGACTCGCGTGCCGCCGAGGCGCGCGTGTATCGGGTGCAACTGTTGAGGGCTGGCGGGGACAATGCGACGGCGGACGCGGATCTCAACAGGCTCTGCAGTCTGCTCAATCCACCGGCGGAGTTGAAAGGTGATTGCGCCGCGAGGGCAGGCCGGTCCGCGTTCGATGCTGGCCTGGCCGAATTCTTGAGGTATCGCGATGTCAAGCTCGTGATCGCGACGAGAGCGCAGCTCACCGCGGCCGGCGTCAAGCGCGCGGCGGCGCTGAAGCAAAAGATGCTCGGGACGGTCACGGGTGATTTCACGAAAGCCATCGAGTCGGGTGATCCCCAGTACCTGGCGGCCGGCTCGTACTACGTCGGTTACGCGCAGTGGGAGTACGGCAACTTCTTGAAGAACGTGCAGCTGCCCAAGTCTTTGAGTGACGCCGAACGCACGGCTGCCGCCGCGGGAGCCGGGCAGCAGGCGCAGGCGTACTACACGCAGGCCGAGAAGACGTGGACCGCACTGGTCGACAAGGCCACGCAGGATGGCATCACGAATGCGTGGATCGATCTCGCACGCGATGGCACAACAGGCAAGGTCCCGGATCTGCCTCCCACGCCAGGAGGTCTCAAGTGAGAGCCGTGACCGTGATCGCGGTGTTACTTACGCTCGCGTTCGCTACAAGCGCATCTGCGCAAGTAACAAAAAAGAAGCGCCCGCCGGCCGTCGCGGCCGCGCAAACGGTGGAAATTCGCGGACAGGTACCGACGCCGCAGGTCGTCACCGTGCGACCGAGAGCTGTTCCCGATTATTCGCGGGGCGTCTTGGTTCCCGCGTTCTATGACCAGCACTTCTGGCCGTCAATTCTGGCGCCGTATCGCGTGGTCCCGACGTTGCCGAGCGAGTCGGCTCATCGTCCACCGGAGGCGGCGCCGGACACGGCCGCCGCGTCTCCCCCTCCCTCGAGAGAATAGGCAATGGACGCATTTCTGAAGTGGTTCCGCGATGGCGGCCCGATCATGTACCCGATTCTGATCGTCGCCCTCTCGGGGTTGGCGATCTTTCTCGAGCGGCTGTACGTGATCGTCTTGCGGTCGCGCATCAACGGCCCGGCGTTCATCGATCGGGTGATGCAACTCGTGCGCGCGGGCCGGATCGACGAAGCGATTCGCCTCTGCACGCAGTCCAAGGCGACACTGCCCGACATGGGTTTGCTCATCCTGCGCTCGAAGAGCCACGACGAGGGCGAGCTCCAGAACGTGGCGGACGCGGCGTCCCTCGCGGTGATCCCGCGGCTCACGCGGCGCCTGCAGTATCTCCCGATGCTCGCCAACGTCGCGACGCTGATCGGTCTGTTCGGCACGATCTATGGTCTGCGAGGCGCGTTCGCGTCCGTCGCGCTCGCCTCGGCGGCCGAGCGCTCGGAGAAGCTGGCGGCCGGTATCGCGATCGCGCTCAACGCGACGGGCTTCGGGCTGCTGACGGCCATCCCGCTGACCGTGGGCCACTCGTATCTCTCGGCCCAGGCCGAGCAGATCATCGAGCAGGTCGACGAGTTCTCGGTGCGGCTGATCAATGCGCTCGTCGAACGTCCGGATGTCCGCATAGCGACTCGCTAAACGAATCCCAAGCGGAGCGACCGCCATGGTCACTCGCTTTCATCGAGCGAAAGTCCGTCGCCGCGAGCTCAGTCAGGGCCAGCTCGGGCACGGCAGCATCAATCTCGTGCCACTGGTCGACATCCTGACGTCGATCGTGTTCTTCTCGCTGGTCACGTATCAAGGCCTGGTGGCGGTCCTGACGTCCTACGACCTCAGTTTGCCACCGATAGTCGTCAACGCACCCCAGGCCGTCTCGAAGCCGGACAACGCCCAACTCAATCTGTTGCTCGCGGTTCGCGTGTCGAACGACGGCTTGCTCGTCGAGCACTCGGAAGAAGGTGGATTCCGCCGGCAGATCAAGGGGCTTGATTCCACGTCGCTCGACACGCTGCAAGCCCTAATGGTCGACATCAAGGCGAAGTATCCGCAGAACAACGATGTCCTCGTGATTCCGAATGACGATGTCGCGTACGATGACGTGATCCACGTGCTGGAACGATTGAAGGTGGCCAAGTATCCGAACGTCGCGCTCGGTACGAAAGCGCGGCAGACCTGACCATGGCCAAGACCAGTCGATTCCAACAGTCGCGAGAGGCCCGCCGCGGCGCCCAGTTCTCCAAGTTCAAGCTGGCCGAGCTGAACCTCGTCCCCCTCGTCGACACGCTCGTGTCGATCGTGTTCTTCGCGCTCGTGACGGCGGTCGTCGGTGAGCTCGCGCCGGTCGTGGCCGGCGTCACGCTGCCGGAATCGAGCGTCGGCGGGAATGCGCTGCAGCAACTCACCCTCGGTGTCGGCGCCCAGGTGACGGTGGCGAACACGCCGGTCATGAGCACGGTCGACGCGGCCCAGGCCCAGTCGAACATGCCGGGCCAGCCGCTCTTGATCCCGCAGCTCTACACAGTGCTCAAGGAGCGCGCGGATTCGATTCGCTCCCAGCGCGGCACGCCCGCGACCGATCCCGTCGACCAGCCGCTCGCGATCCAGGGCGATAAGACGATGCACTATGATTTGCTCTCGCGGATCATGCAGACCGCGCGGCTGGCCGGATTCAAGAACATCTCGTTGCAAGTCAAGCGCGTCGGGGGCGCCACCAACACGTGACGGCGCCCCCGCCGAAACGGCGCTCGGGTCGCGTACGCGCGCCGGTCGATGAGACCAGCTTCACGCGCGAGCTTCGCCACGAGCTGGCGAGCAGCGAAGGCCGCGCGCTCGTTGTCTCGTCGAGCATCTCGGCCGGCATCGGCTTCATCTGGATCCTGCTCGTGATCTTCGGTCCACAGACCGAGACCGCTCACTTGTTGTCGGCGGACGAGCGGCCGATCAACGTGACATTCGAGTCGCCGCCACCCGAGGAGCCGAAAGTCGCGCCGACGCCGGCTGCGCCGACCGTGTCGAAGCCCACGCCGAAACCGGCCGCTGTCGCCGCCCCGAAGCCGTCGGGGCCGACGTTGGCTGAAAAGCGCGCGGCCGCCGCGGCCGCCGCGTTCGGTGCACCGGCCGCGTCGAACGGACCAGTGGGCGACGTCTCGAACGTGCTTCGGGGCGTGTCGGTCGCGTCGAACTCCCCGGCCACTCCGGGCGCGGCGACGGGTGGAAAGCAGGTGCTCGCGTACGGTCAGGGTGGCGCGGGCTCGCGCACGCCGGGCCGCGATGCGGGCGCTGGCAGCGGCACCGGGTCGATCGGCGCCGTCCAGGGTACCGGTGGGTTCGGCGCGCAGGCCGTGCGCATCTCCGCGCCAAAGGTGATCGACGCGCCGAGCCTCGGCGGGCCGTCGCGCGACGTTGGCGAGCTTGGCACGCAGGTGCGCGACCACCAGTCGCAGCTACGGTTCTGCTACGACGAGTTCGGCTTGAAGGTCAATCCCGCGCTCGCGGGCAGCGTGACGATGGCGCTGACGCTGACCGGTGGTGGCGCCGTGACGGACGCCAAGATCACCGGCCGCACATGGAGCGGCCCGGGCGCGGACGCGACCGAAGCGTGCATCCTGCAGCGCGCGCGCGGGTGGCACTTCCCGGCCTCATCGGCGGGCGGCGGCACCTACGAGTTTAGCTTCAACTTTACGAAGTGAGTCGAAGCGGGCCGCATAGGCCGGCGTGAACCGCGCCGCCTGCGGGAGTGTGTCCATCGCCCTCGCCTCGGCGTTGATTTTCTCCACGTCAGTAGCGGTGTCCGGCTGCGCGGTGGGCGTCGCGGCTGGTAGCTTTTGCTCTGGCGGCTTGGAGCACGCCGACGCGACCGCTACCAGGAGTACGACTCGCCTCATGCTCGGAAATCTGATAGCGATCGCGTTCCTCGTGCAGCAGATCCCGCCACCCGTCGGGGTCGTGAACGATTTCGCGCACGTGCTGACCCCGAGCGCGTCGGCGCACATTCAGCAGATCGCGAGCGACGTCAGAAACAAGTCGCGCGGCGAGATCGCGGTCGTCACGCTCCGTGACATTGGCGACCAGGATCCGGCTCAGGTCGCGCTCCTGATCGGACGCCAATGGAAGGTCGGCAAGATCGGGAATCCAGGCGATCCGACGCGGAACGCCGGCGCGGTCATTCTCCTCGTACCGAAGGAGACGTCGAGCGACGGGCGAGGGCATTGTTTCATCGCCACGGGACAGGGCACGGAAGGGTTCATCACCGACGGCGACGCCGGCGATATCTGTCGTGAGGCGACGCCGGATTTCCGCCAGCGCGACTACTCCGACGGACTCGACCTCGTCACGTATCGGACGGCGCAGCGTTTCGCCGACGAGTTTCATTTCTCGCTCGACACGGCTCTCAGTCCCTCGCAGGAGACCCAGCCCCAGGCCAACGGCGAGGACCGAGGTGGCCGGGGTGGGATCACGCCGTTCGAGCTCTTCATCGGCTTTCTCATCGTGTTCTTCATCCTGCGCCTCGTCGCCGGTGGAAGGCGGGGATGCGGTTGCGTGCCGATACCCTTTTTCTTCGGCGGCGGCGGTGGTGGCGGCGGCTGGAGCGGCGGAGGCGGAGGAGGGGGCGGCTTCGGTGGATTCGGCGGAGGCGGAGGGTTCGGCGGTGGCGGTGGCGGATCAAGCTGGTAAACTTCGGCGTGCCCGCAAAGACTGACGCCGAGACGGCGCTCGCCGACCTCGTCCAACAACTGGAGCGCGTCTGGGAGCGCGGCCTGTCTGCCGTGCTCCTCTATGGCTCGGGGGCGGGCGGCGAGCACATTGCCGGCCGGTCCGACTATAACGTGCTGGTCCTGGTCGACTCGGCGCCGCTCGAAAAGCTGCGGGGGGCCGAGGCGGCGCTTCGCGGCTGGAGGGCGGCGGGGCATTCGCCACCGCAGGTCATGACGGTCGAGGAGTGGCGGACGGGCGCCGACGCGTTCCCGATGGAGTACGCGGATATCCTGGCTCGGCATCGTGTGCTAACCGGTGAACCGCCCTTTGCCGGTATCGCGGTGCGCGCGACGGATCTCCGGCTGCAGCTCGAGCACCAGGCCAGGTCGACGCTCCAGCGTCTGCGCCGGCGGCTCCTGGGCACGTCAGCCGAAACGCATCGTGACGTTTTGGCTGATAGCGTGAGAGAGGTGATGATCGTCTTCCGAGCGAGCGAACGTTTGCACGGGGCGACGCCGCCAACGGAGAACGACGCGTTGGCGAATGCGGTGGCGGGGCGGGTGGGATTCGACCCCGGGCCGTTCCTGCGCGCCGTGCAGCACGTCCGCTCCGCTCCGAAGCTCTCCGCTCGCGAAGCGACGGATGTGCTCTCCGGCTATCTGGTCGGGCTGGAGCGCCTGGTCACCTATCTCGACGCCTACGAAGCATGAAAAAGCTGACCCCACTGGTTCTGCTGCTCTCCATGGCTTGTCATGGGGACAAGAAGCCGGCTGCCGCCGTGGCGGCCGCGCCGCCAGTCGACACGACCCCGGTCGACTTGTCCAAAGTCCAGACCGCGCTGCCCAAGGCAGCACCCGATACCTTCACACCGCCCCCAAAGCCGAAGAGCGACGTCGTCCAGGCGCCGGATTATCCACCCGCGCCCGAGCCTTTGATGGCGTCCGTCAATCGCGAATCGGCGTTCTCCCGGTTTTGTTTCGAGGAGTACGGAGAGAAATTGGATCCGACGCTGCGGGGTGGTGTTGCGATGTTGGTCACAATCAACTCGCAAGGTGTCAGTGACGCCAAAGTCGCGAACAGCCGCTGGTCATCAAAGCAACCCGGCGCCGGTGTCGATCAGTGTCTCAACGAGAAAGCCAAGCTCGCGTGGAAATTAGAACCTGGTGAAGTCCACTCGGGCCAATACGTCGTGCAGATGAGTTTCCGGGGGAGCTAATGAAATTATCGCGCATAGTCGTCGCCGGTTTGATGCTGTCACTCACAGGCTGCGGATACAACCAGATCCAGCAGTTGGATGAGTCGGCGGCGCAGGCGCAGAAGAACATCGAGGTGCAGCTCCAACGCCGTTCGGATCTGATCGGAAACCTCGTCGAGACCGTGAAGGGACAGTCGAAGCAGGAGCTCGCCGTGTACACGGACGTGGCAAAGGCGCGCGCCGGAGTGACCGATGCTATCTCGAGTCACGACCCGGCGCGCGAGGCCGACGCGAACCTGCAATTGTCATCACAATTGACGATCCTCAATCGCTCTGTAACGGAAGCGTACCCGCAGTTGAAGTCGGATCAGGCGTACCTTCGGCTTATGGACGAGCTGACGGGTACAGAGAACCGCATCGCGACGGCCCGGACCGACTACAATCAAGCGGTTGAGACGTACAATGCGTATATCCGGCAGTTCCCGCAGGTCGTCACCGCACGTCTCTCCGGGTCCAAGCCGCGTGCGTACTTCACGGCAACTGCTGCCGCGCAGGAAGCACCCAAGGTCGACTTCTCGACGAAGCCGTAGCCTCTTCTTTGTTGTCACGCCGATCCTCGCGGCGTGCCATGACGTCACCGGCAACAGAATCGTTCCGACGTTTCCCGATACGGTGACGGTGCGGGTGTTAGCCGAGACGTACCAGAATCTCGAGAACGATCAGATGCAGGAGTGGGAGGCGACGCTCGGGATGCCCGTTGGCCTCTACACCCAGCAGATGGCGGGGATCGCGGCGCAGCCCGGGGCATTCGATCTCTACCGATTCCTCGCGGCCGATGCCGATCCGGGATTCCAGGCGATCCTCGCGTCGGCGACGAGCGCGCGCAGCATCCAGACGCTCGGGCACAAAATCAACGACTCGCTGTGGATCGGCATCGGGAAAGTGTGGGAGGCCGCGGCGGTCGGCGATGCCGCATCGATCTGGGGTGCGATCCCGTACACCCAGGCGTTCGATCGGGCGCACTACCCCGATCCCGAGTTCGACCCGCAACCCACCGTCTATCAGATGGTCGATGCGCAACTCGACTCGGCGATCCGCTACTATCTCGCGGCACCACCCGGATTGCAGCGCGGACCGGACACGGCGGAGCTCATCTATCGTGGCCAGCCGCCGGAGTCGTTAGCCACGATCTATACGGAAGTCGCGCACACGTTGCGCGCGCGATACGACCTCCATCGCTCGGGCAGCGATCCGTCATTCTACGCGCTGGCGCTCCAGGAGGCGCAGCAGGGGGTCTCCGATCCGCGGCACGATTGGAATTGGTACAACGACGGCACGGAGCCGCAGAACAACGCGACGTACACGCTCGTGACCGGCCATAGCGCCGGACAACTCGCACCGTCGGCCACGCTGATCAATCTCATGCACCGGCGGATGGCGGAAGGGCTCGACGCGAATCAGGATCGACTCGATTTCTACTTCGTGAGCCTGGTCAATGCGTCGGGGTCGTGCGACTCGACGTGTGCGGGATTCCGGCCGGGCGGCGATGTGGCCGAGCCGGGCGGCGTCGGGACGTCCGATTTCGACCTGCTGAATTTCGGCGCCGGATTCCGACAGCCGTATGTCACGTGGACCGAGACGCAGTTGATCGTGGCCGAGGCGGCGCTGGCGACGGGGAATGCGTTGCTCGCGGAGCGGGCGCTGACGGCGGTGCGAGCGCACGAGGTGTATGGTGCCGACGTCAGTGGCGACCGGCTCGCGTCCGGTTCCGTCGCCTGTGGCGGTCCGTGTACGTTCGTCACACAGCGGCCGGTCCCGGCGACGCTTCGCAACATTATAGAAGAGAAGTACATCGATTTGTTTCTGAGCGCGGAAGTGTGGTCGGACTTCCGGCGCACGTGTTTGCCGTACGTTGCCGCGGCGCCGGCGACGGTGACGGACTCGGCTCCTCGTTCGGGCAGCCTGCCCGAGCGATTCCCCTACGGGCAGACGATCGCGGCCGACCCCAATACCCCGAACGTCCCGCCGACCGCCCACAACGCGGACTCTCCACGGGTCTGCCCATCGTATTCTTTCTTCGGGACTCCGGCAGCGTACTGATCCTGTCAGTTTGCTAACGACTTCTTGACATGATCGGGTGACGCCCGTAACGTGGCGCACCGCCAACGACTACGTCCGTAGTACTACGCAACTAGTACTAGGGAAATAGTAGTCGCCCACCAGGCGGGGTCATTCGCTCCTCCACTCTCACTGCGAGGTGCCGCGAGACCCATGTCCAGTCAGCGAGGTAGGTGGTTCAACCCAGGCGTCCTATTGATGGTCGCCGCCGCCAGTGTGCTGTCGCTTCCGACGGAGCTCACTGCGCAGCAACCGGTGACGATCACCGGTGATGTGACGAGCGATGCAGGCACACCGCTCCCCGATGCGAGCGTGTTCATCCAGACGATGAACTTGGCGACTCAGACTCGCGGAGACGGGAAGTACACGCTGGTGATTCCCTCGGCACGCGTTGCCGGGCAGACGGTCACGCTGTCCGTTCGTCTCGTCGGGTACACGAGCGCGTCGGCCCAGATCACGCTCACCGGCGGCACGGTCACCCAGCCCTTCAAGCTCGTCTTGAATCCGTTCCAGCTGGGAACAGTGGTCGTCACGGGTGCGGGCACGCAGGCCACTGTCGAGCAGCTCGGTACGACGCGGAGCTACGTCACGCCAGACGAAATCCAGCGCAGCAACGAGTCGAACCTCGTCACGGCGTTGGCGGCGAAGGCGCCGAGTGTCCAGGTCACTTCGAGCTCTGGTCAGCCCGGCACGTCCACGTACATCCAGTTGCGCGGTCTCACGACGCTGACAGCGTCCGACGGCCAACCGCTCATCGTTGTCGATGGGTTGCCGATCGACAACTCGAACGTGATGTTCGCGGGAAACGCGCCGGGCTCGGCCGCCGCCGGGAATGGCGGCGCCGAGACGGTGAACCGCGCGATGGATATCAATCCGGATGACATCGAGAACGTCGAGATCCTCAAGGGCCCGTCGGCCGGCGCCATCTACGGATCGCGGGCCGGTCAGGGCGTCATCCTGATCACGACGAAGCGCGGTCGCGCGGGACAGACCCACTACTCGGGGAAGAGCTCGACCTCGTGGGACAATGTCTCGAACCTCCCGGCGAATCAGACCGTGTACAACCTGGGCTCGGACGGCGCCACTTTCTCGTGCGCCGGCGTCGTCAACTGCTCGCCACCGGGCCGCGGAGCGTCCTGGGGCGCCGTGATTCCGGCCGGCACGCCGGAGTACAACAATTACAACAACATGTTCACGACCGGTCACGTGTACGACGAAGCCATTACGGCGTCCGGCGGGAACGATCGCACGACCTTCTACGTGTCCGGTGCGTACAATCTCAATCGCGGTATGCTGACCGGTCCGAACGACAGCTATGGCCGCACGGCGCTGCGATTCAACGGCGCGCAGCAAGTGAACTCCGATCTGCGCCTGTCGGCGAATATCGCGTTCTCGGCGTCGAACGGCGCGTATCTCGAGAGCAGCAACAGCACCTCCAGCTTGCTCCTGGGCGCCTGGCGCACGCCGGCGACGTTCAACAACGCGCAGTATCTGGCCCCGAACGGCGAGCCCGTGTCGACGCGCTTCGAGAACCCGGCGCCGGGCACGGACGAGATCTCGCGCGTGTACGACAATCCGTTCTTCGTCGCCAACAACCAGAAGAACACCTCCAACGTGGCGCGTACGCTCGGCAACGTCACCGCGGACTATCAGGCGCTGTCGTGGCTGCGGTTCAGCGAGAATCTCGGCGCGGACTACTCGAACGATGAGCGCCTGACCTCCGAGCCGTGGACCTCCGGCAACAGCGCCGGCGAGAATCCGATCAGCTCGAGGCTCGCCACGGGCAATGTCAACCAGGGCTACATCAAGCAGTGGTCGATTGACCAAACGATCACCGCGACGGCGACGCATACGTTCTCCAAGAGCTTCGACGGGTCACTCACCCTGGGCAACAACGAGAACGTGAAGCAGTACAACACCGAATTGACGACCGGCCTCGTGCTCCCATCGCCGCAGCCGTACGTCCTGTCGAATACGGCGCTGCCCCAGTCCCCGGGCGTCTACACGTCGGCGATTCGGCTGGCGTCGTTCTTCGGGCAGGCGCAGGCGAGCCTGTTCCACCAACTGACGTTGACCGGTGCGCTGCGCGATGACGGTGCGTCGACGTTCGGTATCAACCAGCAGTTCAGCTGGTTCCCGAAGGTGAGCGCGGCGTGGCAGGTGATCCGGCAAGGCGACAATAGCAACAACTGGCTGACGAGCGTGAAGCTCCGCACGGCGTACGGCGAGAGCGGCACGCAACCGCGTCCGTACACGCTGGCGAATTCGTTCGGCGCGGGGCTCTTCGGTGACGGATACACCACCATCAGCACGGCGAGCGTCAATGGCCAGGGCGGCGTCGTCACGCAGCCCGTAGAGCCGAACCCGAACCTCGCCACGGAACGCCAGAAGGAGTTCGAGATCGGAACGGACATCGGGTTCCTGAAGAACTTCGGCGATCTCAGCTTCTCGTATTACGATGAGAACACGAGCGGCGCCATCTTCCCGGTGCCCGTCGCGTCGTTCACCGGCTACAGCGAACAGTATCAGAACGCGGCCAACTTCTGGAATCACGGCTTCGAGGTCGCGTTGAACCTCCGGCCCATCCAGACGAAGCTGCTCTCGTGGGATGTCGGCGTGAACTGGTCCCGCAACCGCAGCGATGTCACGAGCCTGCCGAAAGGCGTGCAGTACGTCGACATGGGTGGCACCGGTGGGCTGGGCGGTATCACCGGCGCGGCGCTTGTTGGCCAGCAGGTCGGCATCTATTACGGCACCGACGTCGTGCGCTGCGGTCACGGCGAAACC
The DNA here is from genome assembly GCA_035486035.1 of Gemmatimonadaceae bacterium. Lineage (GTDB taxonomy): Bacteria > Gemmatimonadota > Gemmatimonadetes > Gemmatimonadales > Gemmatimonadaceae > DASRDS01. Next base: position 2,421 of record DATHNL010000012.1, on the reverse strand, counting down.
ATTAACGGCGTCAACCTCGACGCGACCACCGGCTATTGCAAAGGCTCGAAGCCGGGCGCGGTCTACCTGGATGCCACCGGTCTGCCACAAGTCTCGACCAAAGGCAACTTCGTGATCGGCGACCCGAACCGGAACTGGATCGGCTCGCTGCACACGGGCTTTCATATCCTCAAGTTCACGGTCACGGCGTTGGTCGACGTGCAGAACGGCGGGGACAGCTACAATGGCACGAGTGGCGCGTTGAACTACTTCGGCACGTCAGCGGTCACCCTCTTGCGTGGCCACAACGTCGTGTACGGATCGAACTACATGCCGGGTCCAGTCGCCGGTCCGGGCGCTGGCAAGTCGGTCACGCTCGATCAGTCCTGGTTCCAGAATACCGACGGGATCTATACCGGCGCGACCTCGCTGTTCGTCCAGCCGTCGGGCTTCGCCAAGCTGCGCGAGGTCTCGGTCGGCTACACCCTCGACATGCCGGCGATTCAGCGCGTGACGAGTTTCTCGAGCATCGAGCTTCGCCTCTCGGGCCGCAACCTCCACACGTGGACCAGCTACACCGGCATCGATCCGGAGACCAGCATCCTGGGCTCCGCCTCGCCGATCCGCGGGATCGACTACTTCAACATTCCGCAAGATCGGTCCTATGTCATCACCGTTACCCTCAACCGCTGACAGGACACCGACACTCATGCGCATTGCACACGCGATCGCACTCGGCGCCGCTGTACTGATCGGCGCGACGGGGTGCAAAGATTACCTGTCCGGCCCGAGCCTCGGCGGGAACAACCCGAATGCCGTCCAGGGCCTCAAGGACGCGACCTCGCTGTACGTCGGTCTCGAGGCGGCACAAGCTCAGAACTTCGTCTCGCAGTTCTCGCGGTGGATGGGCGAGTACATGCAACAGACCGCGGGCGTCTCGCGGCAGCAAGCGGGGTACGATATCTACGTGGTCGGTCCCACCGACGTCGACGGAGTGTTCTCGTCGTTCTACGCCCAGAATGCCTCGGGCGGCGGCGGCGCGGCCGACGCGCGGAACATCCAGATATTCGCCGCGGCTGCTCATGACTCGCTGTTCAAAGGCATCGCTATGGTCTGGGAAGCCATGCTCATCGGCGAAACCGCCTCGATCTGGGGCGCCGTACCGTACAGCCAGGCGTTCCAGCCGACGACATACCCGACGCCGAAGTACGACGATCAGATGACGGTGTTCAAGGAAGTCGAGACCACGCTCGACAGCGCGTTGATCTACCTCGGGAGCACACCGAACGATGTGAATCCGGCCAGCACCAACATCGGACCGACCGGTCAGATCGCGGGTGTCTCGCGCGCCGCCGAGGTCATCTATGCCGGGCGGACGCCGTCGCAGCTCAAGGCGGTCTATACGGCGGTCGCGCACACGCTCAAGGCGCGGTTCTATATGGATCAAGCCTCGGTGAACGCGTCGGCCTATGCGAGCGCGCTGGCCGAGGCGCAGCTGGGGATCGATTCGACCGGCGATGATTGGAACTGGTATGCGAACGCGGCCCTCGTTCCGAACGCGTGGTTTGCGTTCATGGGCGCCCGCGCCGACAACAACCCCGGGTCCGCGATGATCGATCTCATGAAGTCGCGGATCTCCGCGGGCCTCGACGTCGACAACGGCCGGTTCAACTTCTATTTCGCGACTGTGGCGGGCGGGGCGTGCGCCCTGACTGGCACCGCGTTGATGCCGGACTCGGGCTGCACGGGGAACCGGCCGGGAGGCAACAGCGTGCTGCCGCACGGCGAAGGCAACTCGACTTTCTACGCCTTCAACAATCTCGGGTCGCTCAACGCGCCCGCGGTGACATTCGCCGAAACCTGGTTGATCGTCGCCGAAGCCGCACTCCAGACCGGGAACGCCGGGCTGGCGCAGACCGCGTTGAACAAGGTACGCGCCAATGAGGTGTATGGCGCCGACGCGATCGATGCCACACCGCTCTGTACGCCCAAGTGCGCGTTCACCGCGCAGCCTCCCGTGCCGGCGACGCTCCAGAACATCATGGAGGAGGGATACATCGACCTCTTCGCCACAGCGGAGGTCTTCAACAACTACAAGCGCACGTGCTTCCCGTGGCTCGCGGCGGCTCCAGCCAGCCCGTCGTCCGCGGTGACACGTCCGAACATCCCGGGTCGGTTCCCCTACGGATTGACGGCGATCAACGCCGACCCGAACACCCCGAACATCGGCTCCGCCGCGCTGAACGCCAATCAGCCGACGGCGTGTCTGACTCTTACGTACTCGTCAACACCGGTCGCGTGGTAACCGGTAGAGACACGCGAAAGCGCGCCGCAGTCCTGGCGCGCTTTCGCCCGTACGGCTCGCTGCTGCTGATCCTCTTCGCGGCGAGCTGCTTGGATTATCGCGAGTCGCAGGCCACCCACATGATGCCGGGTCGCGAG
>DATHNL010000011.1:0-6468 GCA_035486035.1 Gemmatimonadaceae bacterium | reverse complement strand
GTCCTGGTGGCTCCTTTCTGTCGCTGACGTACATGGCGAGTGAACGCGTGATCCCCGGCTATGGCGGCGGGATGAGCAGCGCCAAGGCCGCTCTGGAGAGCGATACCCGCGTGCTCGCATACGAGGCTGGGCGCAAATTTGGCGTGCGGGTGAATACCATCTCGGCCGGGCCCCTGGCATCGAGAGCCGCGAGCGCGATCGGCATTATTGAACGGATGGTCGAGTACTGCGCCGCGAACACCCCCCTGCCCGAGGCCTTGGACGCCAAAGAAGTTGGACACGTTGCGGCTTTCCTGGCGAGTCCGTTGGGCAGTGGGATCACTGGTACCACAGTGTACGTCGACAAGGGATATCATGTGATGGGGATGGCGACGACGGTCGTGTAGCATTTACGGAACATTGGACCGTTCCAATTTGAGAGGGAAGTCGTCGTCTAAGCGTGACCACTATTGTCGCGCAGCCGAGCAAGGAGCTGATCGATTTCCTACTCGAGCTAGCGGTGGCTTCCCAACGGCGAGCGATGTACCCGGGCGGGCATCCCTCGCTCGATACGTCGGAGCAGCGCGTGCTCGAGCGACTCGGTCCCCTGCTCACGACGCGACACACGCTCACCGTGGGCGTCGCCCGCGACCAACTGATCATCGACGGCGTCGCCACCGACGCCCGCAATAATCTCCTGCGCGCGCTCGCGGCGCGGCTGCACGCACACCGCATCGCGGGCGTCAAGTTCATCCCCGGTCTCACGCCCGCGGAGCTCGCGGATCTCCTGCAGCGCCTGGCGCGCGAGCCGGACCCTGCTTCGGCCACCGAGCCGATCTGGAACCACATCCAGCTCTATCGTCAGGCCTATGATCGCCTGACGCTCGTCGAAGATGAGCCCGGCGCAAACAAGGGCGAGCCGCGCCGCGTGCCCCGCGCCGCGCAACTCTGGCTCGCGCTCGCGCAAGCCGCGCTCAACGTCGCCGCCGACGGAAAAACGCAGGCGAATACCGATCCGAAAGTGATGGCGGATGCCATCAACCAGCAAACGACCCTGAAGAGCACCGATGCGTACGAGCAGGTCGTCGTAGGCTACCTGCTCCAGATCGCCGATGAGCTGCGCACGACCGAAGGACAGGACACGGTTGCCCTGCGCGGTCGCGTGTCGAGCCTCGTCGCGAACTTGAGCCCGGATGCGTTGCAGCGGTTGTTGACGATGGGCGGCGACCTCTCCCAGCGGCGCGCGTTTCTCATGGACGCGACCGCGGGCATGGCGATCGAGGCCGTGATGTCGATCGCGGTCGCGGCCGCGAGCGTCTCGCGGCGCGTGATCTCGCAGCCCATGATGCGACTGCTGGTCAAGCTCGCCAGCCACGCGCAGCGCGGCGCTCCGCCGCTCCGCGGGCCGACCGACACCGCGTTCCGCGATCAAGTGCGCGAGCTCATCGACGGGTGGACGCTGAACAATCCAACGTCCGAGGCCTACGGCGACGCGCTCGACGACCTGTCGCGGCCGGTCCAGGCGGGCCCCATCCAATCGGGGATCACGCAGGTCAGTGAGCCCGAGCGGATCCTCGAGATCTGCCTCGAGCTCAGGAATACGGCGCCACCGCTCTGGGAGGCGATCGACGCGTTGATCGACCGCGGGGACATCACGTTCGTGCTCGACACGCTGGACTGGTGTCCATCGGACAACCCGCTCCCGGGCGTGATCCGGACGCGTATCGCGACGCCGGAGCACTTCCGGCAGTTGCTGGCATCGCCGAACGTCGACGTGAAACGCATCGGCGACTTCGCCAAGCGTGTTGGCCAATCGGCAACGGAGCTGCTGCTCGACGCCCTCATCGAGTCCGACTCCCGCGCCGCCCGCCGGCGCATCCTCGACGTCTTGGGGGCGCTCGGCGAAGGGATCGGGCCAGCGATCGTCACGCGCCTGCCCGGCGCGCCGTGGTATGCGCAGCGCAATCTGTTGATTCTCATGAATACGCTCGAGGTGTGGCCGGACGACTTCACGGCCGTCGATTACGCGGGGCACTCTGACGTCCGCGTGCGGCGCGAGGCGCTCAAGTTGATGCTCAAGCGCACGCAGACGCGCGTCCTGGGGATCACGGTCGCCGTGGCGGACAACGATCCTCAGCTTATTCGCATGGGGCTCGACGCGGCCCTTCGTGAGTGTCCGCCAGCGGTCGTTCCCAAGCTCGTCGCGAAGCTCGTGGCCGGGACGCTCCCGACGGAGCTGGAGACGATGGCGATTCAAGCGATCGGGTCCACGACGGTGCCAGCCGCGTTCACGTGTCTCTGGGGGCTCGCTGTGAAGCGCACTCGGTGGTTGAGACGAGATAAGCTCGCGCCAAAGTCCCGGGCGATGCTCGCGGCGCTGATGACGCTCAAGACGCGCTGGCCTGATGAGCCCAGGGTCATCAAGATCGTCGCCCAGGCGACGCGATCCGGGGATCGTGAGATCCGGAAGGCGGCGCAATGAGCGAAGCCACGTCATTCTTGCACGCGCTCGCCCAGGCGCTGTCCGCCAGTGCGCTCTATTCTCCCGCGCACCCGGCGCGTCGTCGGGCGATTACGTCTGCGTATGAGCGCCTGCGCATCCTGCAGGCCGCGGATGCGCAGCCATACTTCAGCTTTGTCGGGCATGAGGTGATTTACGGCTACGACGCCCTGCGTGAGCTCAAGCAATGGGAGTGGGCCGAGAAATGCGCCGCGGCGGGCATACAACGCATCGAGGTTGTCGCCGACGTCAGCGCCGAGGCGTTCGAATTATTCATCGACGACATCCATTCGCGCCTCAACGATCACATCGCGCGGGAAGCCCCGCCAAAGCAGAAGGCGATCAAGTTCGGCGCCGTCGGCGTACAAGTCGGGGGCAATGGGAAAGGCGGTGCGTCCGCGGCCGAGTTGTATGACGCGACCGGTGGCTATGCACTGAAAGAAGAGTCGGAGACGGTGCGCTGGATCCACGGCGAGGTCGCGGGCAAGGGCGCGATTCCGATGGCCGAGGCCGAGATGATCGTGCGGTCGCTGTCGATCGCGCTGCACTCCGATGGACGCCTGTTGATTCCCCTGTTGCGATTGAAGCAGTTCGATCAATACACCACGACGCACTCGATCAATGTCTCGGTCCTGACGATGGCGTTGGCCGAAGAGCTCCAGCACGTCCCGAGGGACGTGCGCGCGCTCGGCATCGCGGGCCTGCTGCATGACCTCGGAAAGGTCAGAGTGCCGAGCGAGATTCTCACCAAGCCCGGCGAGCTCACCCCGGAGGAACGCGAGATTCTGGAGCGGCATCCGGCCGAGGGCGCGCGGCTCATCTTGAACAGCGACAAGACGCTCGGCCTGCAGGCCGCGGTCGCCTTCGAGCACCACGTGATGATCAACGGCGGCGGCTACCCCCACCGCCACTTCAACCGCGACTGCCACTACGCGAGCACGTTGGTGCACGTCTGCGACGTGTTCGACGCGCTGCACACGGATCGCCCGTACCGGGCCGCGTGGTCGTCGGTCGACGCCGTGGCCTACATCGAGCGGCGCGCGGGGACGGAGTTCGATCCGCTCATCGCCGAGGCATTCGCGTCAATGATGCGCCGGAATCACGACTCGCTCGGCAAAGTGACCGAGGACGAACCGGTCAGTGCCGTCCGCGGGACCGATCTACTGCCTCACTGATCAGCGTGCGCATCGCGGGAACGTCGTGTCCCGCGTGCTGCCACAGGCGCCAGAAGACATCCTCGACGGCGGCATCGACTTCGTGGGGCCGAGCCGTGGGCGGCAAGGCACGGGTGACGACCGCGTGCACCGCTGACGACCATCGGTCGAACAGCTCCGCCAACGAGGAAACATCCCCTGCGACAAATTGACCGAGCGTAGGCTCACCCACGATTGCTGTATAGAATGTATACACCACGCCAGCAGCGATATCACATGTAGTGTCAAACTAACCGCGAATATCGCGCAGTGAGTCACTGCTGGCAAGCGATCCCGGGCTCACCCGTTGCACCGGCAGGGTCGATGCGAGGTGGAACATGAGCCTCAGGGCGCGCCGCACGTCGCCCGGCCATGTCAGGTCGTCGAACATGCACGCGCCGATCTCCGCGAATGCCTCCGCGGCGGTGAGCGTGTCGGCTCGCTCGGTGTCCCCGTTCAGCACCAAGAGCGCGTCGAGAGGAAGCGGGGCCTCCGATCGCGCGGCATCGCACCACAGCTGCCGCGCCTGCGCCTGGTCGAGCGGGCGGTGCGCGAGAGGCGGGACGCATGGCTGCACCACGGCAGGCGTGATGCGATCGCCCGCCCGGATCGCCAGCACGTCGCGCGCAATGATCGTGTACCCGGCGTCGGCCAGCGCGTCACTCACGCCAGGACCCGGCACGAATGCGACCACGCGATCGCCCATGCGCGCGGCGCCCGCGCGGAGCACGATCCATCCGCGCTGATGCAGCAGCGCGTTGAGGACGGGGCCCAGGAGATACAGGCGGAGCAGAGCGGGATCGGCGCCAGGAGCGCGGGCGACGCAGATGTCGGTGCCGTCGCTCACGACGAATCGGCCGACGCCGGGCCACCACAACATCGCGATATCGTCGGCGACGTCGGCGAGGCCCGCGGCGCCGGTCGCGGTCTCGAAGGCCGGCACGTCGAACACGCGCACTTCCACGTCGGGCGGGCCATTGCGCCCAGCGACGACGGGCAACTCCGGCAGAGGCAGATCAGACCGGAGTCGCAAGCCGAACGCGAGATAGACGCCTAGTGACCCGTCGACTGTGGAATCCGTCACAACCGCACCTCCGTCACGCCGAACCTGCTCCCCGAGAGAGAGCGAGTCAAGTATGTTTTTTTTCGCATGACAGCCCGTCGGGGATTGCGCCATGCGGCTTTCTTCGAAGCGCTGGCGACGCAGGATCCCGCCGGCCCGTTTTGGCGTGCGACGAGCGCCGGGCTGGTGACGTTACGACTCGTCGACCGCTTTATGCGGTTGCGCGAGGATGGACGCACGGTGCCGGTGGAAGCCGTCCGGGCCGTGCGCCGTGCCGTCAATCGCGTCAATCGCGGCAGTGCGCTTCGGGCTCCGCTCGATGCCCTCTCCTGCGCGGTCTCCGGCGCCCTGTACAACGACGGCCCATCGACCACGAGCTGTCTCGTCGCCTACGCCTGGGCCCTCCACGCGTCGGCCCAGTGGGCGTTGGCCCTCGACGTCTATCTCACGTTCATCGAGTACGCCACGACGCCGGAAGACGTTGAGGCTCGTGCCGACGCGGCCGTGAGGGTCCAGTCGTGCCGGCGCATGCTCGAGCTGCGCGGCACCCTCCTGGCCGACATCGGTGTCGCGAACGTCGCCCTCGAGCGCGGCAACCTGCCAGCGGCTGAGGCGATCCTGGAGGGCGTGTGCGCGGCCGCGGCCGACATGGGCGACGTGCTGGCGCGGGCCACTCACGACCTGGGCTACGTGTGCTATCACCGGGCGACCGCACATCCCGGTGGGCACATCAATACCGCGTATCTCGATCGGGCCGCGCAGCACTTTTTCGTGGCGTTCAAGCTCTACGCGGATGCATCACACCGGGACCGGGCATTGGTCGACCTGGCGACGACCCTGTGTGCGCGGGGGCTGACCGCCGCCGCGCGGGACGGGTTCTACGCGTTGTATCACTCGTCGACTGATCCCGACGTGCGGTGGTCGGCCGCCATCAATCTCCTCGACGTCGCCTCGCGCGAGGGCGACCTGGACGCGTTCGAGCAGTACACCTCTGCGTTGGTGCAGGCATCATTGCCTCCGGCGCAGCTGGCACGCATGCACCTCTTGGCCGGCGATGGGGCGCGACGGTTCGCACGGGTGCAGGACGCGCGTCGGTCGTACGCCCGGGCGATAGAGATCGCCGAGGCGCACGAGATCAACGAGGTGCTGGTGCTGGCCGAGGCAGCCCAGGGCGCGCTCGCGCGCGCGGATCCGCTGCCGTTGGAGAGCCACGTCGAGGCGCCCGGTGCGTTGGCGCCAGTCATTCGCGCGCTCAGTGCGCTGTGATCATTCGAGTTCGGCTGGCCGACGCGGAGTGTGCGCGCCCACTGCTGGGGCCGCAGTACCGAGTCGTCGACGATGACGAGTACGACGTCCGCATCGAAGGGGACGGACCCGTGCTTCGGGTCGGCAGCACGGTCCTCGAGCAAGCGCGGCTCGACGCCGAGAAGCTCGATCTCGCCGTGCAGTTGGAGCTCATGCTCGATGCATCCGGGGATTTGATCTATATCGCGTCGCGTGACGGACGCTTGTTGTATACCAACCGCGCGTGGCGTGAGGCGCTCGGCGTCACCGAGACGGTCTTCGACGTCGTGGTGCCCGAGCATCGCAATGCGTTCCGACGGGCGCTCGAGCGCGCGGCGACCGGCGAGCGAGTGCCCCACGATAGCGTGTTCGCCAAGCGCGATGGGCGGCGCCTCGTGGTCGAGGGATATCTCACGGGGCCACACGGCGGGTTCCGCGACGTCACCGAG
>DATHNL010000010.1:0-5949 GCA_035486035.1 Gemmatimonadaceae bacterium | reverse complement strand
CGACCGGGTCAGTGCGCACATCAGCGCCTGCCACAACTGCCGTGCCGGCCGTCGGCCGCACGCGCGTCGTGAGGATGCCGATCGTGGTTGTCTTCCCCGCTCCGTTGGGTCCGAGCAACCCAAAGAAGTCGCCTGCGCCGACGTCCAGGTCGAGCCCATGCAGGGCGATCGTGTCGCCCGGATACACCTTCCGGAGCGCGGTGGTCTCGATGCTCAAGGACACGGGGGATAACTTAACAGCCGGCCGTTATCTCTCTCATGATCAATCGGATCCCGCTTCGTTACAAGATCGCCGCAGCCGCTCTCGCCGCCCTCGTGATCCTCATCGTCGGCGCCGCGGCGTTCATCGCCGATGGCCGCGACGCGGTGGCCATCGCGGCCGTCTCGCATACGCACGACGTTATCGAGACCACCGATGCGGTGCTGCAGCGGCTCGTCGACGCCGAGACGGCGGAGCGCGGGTTCTTGCTGACCGGCGACACGGCGTACCTGTCGCCGTACAACGGCGCGGGCGCCGATGTCCGGCGCAACCTGGCGCGGGTCAAGCAGCTCACCGGCGACAACCGGGTGCAACAGCAGCGGCTGGACACGCTGGATCCGCTCGTCGCCGCCCGGCTCGACGCGCTGGATCGCGTGGTCAGCGCCCGTCGGGACTCCGGGGCCAGCGCGGGCTACCGCGCGTTTCGGGCCAGCGCCGGCCGGCACTATATGAGCGAGGCGCGCCAGCTCGTCGCGGCGATTGAAGACATGGAGCGCCAGCTGCTCGCCAGTCGCACCGCGGTCGAGCATCGCCGCGCCGTGCGAACACAATGGATCATCGCCGCGGGCACGCTGGTCGCCTTCCTACTGGCCGCGTTCACGGTCGCCGCGCTGTCGCGGGCGGCTGCCCGGGAAGCAGAGGTCGCCCGGCGCCTTCGGGAGCAACAGGGCGAGCTCGAGACGACGAACGAGCAGCTTCAGGAACAGGCGGCCGAGCTGGAGGCGGCGAACGAGGAACTGCAGTCGACGACCGAGGAGCTGGCCGAGCAGACGCTCGTCGCGGAGCGCAATGCCGACGAGGCACGGGACGCGCAGCGCATCGCGGAGAACGCGAACCAGGCGAAGTCCAGCTTCCTCGCGACGATGAGCCACGAGTTGCGGACACCGCTCAACGCCATCGCCGGCTATGCCGAGCTCCTCGTGTTGGGACTACGGGGACCCGTCACACCCGAGCAGACGCAGGATCTGGAGGCGATCCGGAGGAGCGAGGAGCATCTCCTCGGATTGATCAACTCCATTCTCGCCTTTGCGCGGCTCGAGGCCAGTCAGGAACAGATCAAGCTGGGGCCCGTGTCGCTCATCGATGCCATCACGACCGTCGAAGCTCTGATCAAGCCGCAGATCGGAGGCAAAGGCCTGGGGTTCAATACGTCAGGCGCCAACCCCGATGTGGTCGCGCACGCCGACCGACACAAAGTCGCGCAGATCCTGACGAACCTCGTGTCGAACGCGATCAAGTTCACGGACCGCGGGGGCATGGTGTGGGTCTCGTGCGAGGCGAACGGGGCGAAGGTCTACGTGCGTGTACGCGACAGCGGCCGTGGGATCCCCGAGGCCGACATGGGGCGGATCTTCGAGCCGTTCGTTCAGCTCGACCGGCAGTTGTCGCGGCCCGTCGAGGGCGTCGGGCTCGGGCTGCCTATCAGTCGTGCGCTGGCGCGCGCCATGGGTGGGGATCTCACAGCCGAGAGCACTCCCGGCAGTGGGTCGACGTTCACGCTCGTCCTGCCGACTGCCCCGCAAGGGGGCTCTCAGATCTGAAAGCGATTGACCGATTCGAGCGCGACCGTCGCGACATTGCGTAGCGCGGCGAGCTCGGCGACCGCTTCACTGATCACACTCGCCTGGGCCGCGGTCGACATCGCCATCTGCTGAGCGGCCGAGGCCTGGCTGCCCGAGAGCGCCGCGACTTCGGCCGCGCGGGCTTCGATACGGCGGACCGCTTCGCGCTGAGCGGCCGCCAGCGTCGCGACCCCGCGCACAATGGCCGCCGCGGCCTCTACCCGGGCGACCGAGTCCCGAATTGCGGTACCCGTTGCGCCGATCACCTTGCGCCCCGCGAGGACCTCGTCGTTCGCGCGTGAGAGATCGGTCGCCGTCGCGCGCGTCCCCTTTTGGATCCGGCCGACCTCGGCGTGGATCTGGTCGACGAGCTTGCCGGACGCGCGGGCGAGCTTTCGGACTTCGTCGGCGACGACCGCGAATCCCTTCCCGTGCTCGCCCGCACGGGCTGCCTCAATCGCGGCGTTCAGAGCGATCAAGTTTGTGGTCTGAGCAATGCCGGCGATTCCCGCGGTGGCCCCGGCGATCGCCTTGAGGCGCTGCTCGACTTCCGTGAAGCTCTGTTGGGCCGCCGCGGCGGCGGCGACAATGCGCTCGACGGCCGTGTCGGCTTCCGCCACGCCCTTGAGCCCGACCTGGGCGGCCGCGAGCGTGTCGCTGGTTATCGAGTCGGCTTCGCCGACACGCTCCAAGACTGCCTCGGCGGCTTCGCCGGCCGCGGCGGCCTCTTCCCGCGTGCGAGCGGCCAGGTCGGCTTGTGCGGCGGCGTCGGCGGCAACCGTGTCAACGGCTGTGGAGACGTCGTGACCCGAGGCGTTGAGGGCCGACGTGGAGGCGCTCAATTCTTCGGTGCGGCGCACGACGTGCTCGGCGGCTTCGCGCGTGTTCGACACCAGTCGCGCGAGCTCGGCGATGAACCGGTTGACGCAGACCGCGAGATCGCCGATCTCGTCGCGGGTCCGCACGGCCACCCGCGTGCGCAGGTTCCAATGGGACTGCCGCGTCAACGCGTCGAGGGAGACCGTGATCGACTCCAGCGGCCGCGTGACGGAGCGCGACAGGAAGAACGCGAGAAACGACGCCACGCCGATCGCGACGACCGTGGCGAACGTGAAAATACGGCGCATGCGGAACCACGCTTCGCTCGCCCGATCGAGCGACCAGGCGAGAACCACCCGTTCGCCTTCGCGCGTGGGGCGAACCACCCACAGCTCGCGCTCGTTCCGGCGCGTGCCCTCCAGGTGATCGGCGTGGAGCACGGCGTCCGGAGGGGTCAGGCGGTCCCGCTCGGACCTGGCGAAGAGCACACGGCCGTCGGCATCGACGACACCTAAATACAGCAGGCGGCCGATCGCCGTCGTGAACGCGTCGTTCACCGTCTCGGGGGTCGGGCGGCGGACGACGAACGCCGCGACCGTGCGGGCGCTCTCGGCCGACTCGGCGAGTTGGACCGTCCAGAACTCCCGGGGCAGGTACCAGTAGCCTAGCGCCAGAAAGATCGGCACCAAGGCGACGACCACGAATAAAATGATTTTTGTGCGCAGGCGGGCGCCGCGCCGCTCCAGACCACCGTGGATCTGTAGGAACTCGATCCCTTCCAGCGTGTCCAGCTCAGGCGGGCGCGCCTCTGGAGCGTACATCTCTACGGCCACATCGACTGACGACAGGGCTGGCCATGGGGATACGGCTTGCCAAGGTGAGACATAGACGTATCGTTCCCCTGTGACGGCCCCGGGAACCGCCAATCAGTCCAGTTGGTCGACGGTCGCCGACCGTCTGAACGACGCGCTCCAAGGGGAGTACATCATCGAGCGCGAGCTGGGTCGTGGGGGCATGGCCGCCGTATTTCTGGCCTACGAGCCCGCCCTCGACCGGCGCGTGGCCATCAAGGTCATGTCGCCCGGGCTCATGCCCGACGCCAGCATGGTGCAGCGTTTCCAGCAGGAAGCGGTCACCGTCGCGCGTCTGAATCATCCGAACATCATCACGATTCACGCAGTGCGGCAGGTGGGCGACCTGCACTGTTTTGTGATGAAATTCGTGGTGGGACGCCCGCTGGCCGAGATTATTGGAGCGCGGGGTGCCCTTCCCATCCCGGTGGTGCGCCACATTCTCTGCGAAGTGGGCAGCGCCCTGAGCTACGCGCATCGCCTCCAGATCATCCACCGTGACATCAAGCCGGCGAACATCATGATGGATGCCGCTGGCGAAGCCATGGTGACGGACTTCGGTATCGCCAAAGTCGCCGAGTCCAACGCCCACACGCAGACCGGCGCGGCGGTCGGCACGCCGCAGTACATGAGTCCCGAGCAGTGCCGCGGGACCGAGATCACGTGGGCCGCGGACCAGTATGCGTTGGGCGTCGTCGCGTATGAGATGCTGACCGGCTCCGTGCCGTTCACGGGGACGACGTTCGCCGTGATGCGATGTCACATCGAGCAGGCACCGGCGCCCATCACCGAGCGCCGGCCGGACTGTCCGCCGGAGCTCGACGAGGCCATCCGCCGCATGCTGGCAAAGACGCCGGCCGAGCGGTGGCCGACCATGAACGCGGCGCTGCACGCGGCCCAGGCCCGGCCGTTCGAGGACGACGATCCCGCGAGAGCCGAGCTCGCGAAATGGGCGACGGATGGTCTGGACACGACCATCATTCGAGGAGCGCCGAGCCCGATCCCGCGCGGTGGTGTGACGCAGCAGGTGGTGGGCAAAGTGGCGATCACGGCACCAGGCGAAGTCACCGTGGGCGAGGCCGTCACGCTCAGGCTGACCGCGTGGAGCCCGCGCGGAGCCGAGGTGCCAGCCGTTGCGGTGAGCTGGAGCTCCGACGCGCCCGAGATCGTGCGGGTGGACGAGAAGACCGGGCGCGCGACCGCGGTGGCCCCGGGCGCCGCCATCGTGCGGGCGGCTATCGGCGATGCTCGGACTGCGATTTCGCTTTCGGTTTCGCGGCCGATCCCCGCGACCATGCCCGCTGGTTCCGCGGTCTCGCCGCCCACTCCGCCACCGCCTCAGGCGCCTGTCACCGCTACGCGGCGACGGCGCAACGGGCTGTGGATTGTCGTGGGAATCATCGTGGCAATTGCGGTGGGCGCCGGCGTCGGCATCGCGTTGTGGGCACCGCCTACACCAGCGACAGACTCGACCGGTTCACCGCAGCAGGAACCGCAGACCGTCTTCCTGACCGCCGCCAAGGGCATCAGGTTCATTGACATCACCGGCGCCGAGCCAATGCACGTTGGCCAGACGGCGCGACTGCATGGGATCGCGTCTGACGCGAATCATCGGCCGGTCGCGAATGCCCAGATCGCCTGGGTCAGCGATGATCCGGCGATTGCGACGGTTGACGCAAAAACGGGCGCGGTGACGGCGGTCGCGGCTGGAACGGCGCATGTGCGCGCGACCGCGGCGGGGCGTGAGGCGACCGTCAGCCTCACCGTGCACTGACCGCGAGCTACCTACCGGAGTAGCGTCAGCGACTTGATCTGCCACGAGCCGCCTTGCTTGGCGAGCGCGGCGTGGTAGCGGAACGTCGGGCTGCTCTTCCCCTGAGCCGGGGTTGAGAACGTGAGCTGGTAGGCGAACTCCGTGTCTCCGGCATCGCCGAGCACCGACGCGTTCGGCGGTGTGGTGATCGCCGCCGAGAAGTCGGTTGCGTTCGCCGTCAGCGCGCGCAGCCCGGTCTCCAGCGCGCCGGGCATCGTCGGATAAAGCTGTTTCATCCGGTTGATGTTCTTGTCGTTCAATGCGTAGACGTAGTCCTTCACCACCTGGTTCGCGTGGCCTACCTCGGCCGCCAGGTCGACCACAGGGGCCGCGGCCGGCGGCGGAGTGATGGGAGCGGGCTGCTGTACTATCGGCTGTTGAACCACCTGCTGCTGCGGTTGAGGCGCCGGCTGGGGTGTGATCGGCGGAGGAGTCGTAGCGACAACCGGTGCGGGGCGCGACGGTGCCGGTTTCTCTTTTGCCGGCTGCTTCTTCGGCGCGGATTTCGATGGGGTACTCGGCGCCACACTCGCCTGCGGCGGTGTGGCGGCTGTTTGCGTGTCCGGCGTCGGTTGCGTAGCTGACGGACCCTGCGATGCGGCGGATAGCGACGGCGACGGTTGCGACGGCGACGATTGCGACGGC
>DATHNL010000009.1:0-2740 GCA_035486035.1 Gemmatimonadaceae bacterium | reverse complement strand
GGTCGCAGCGGGTGCCACCGGACTCCCCGTGAATATCAAGAAGGGCCAGTGGATGCATCCCGAGGGAATGCGTGGCGCGGTAGAGAAAGTGCGCTGCGCCGGCCCGTCGGAAGTCGCCGTCACCGAGCGCGGAACGTTCTTCGGCTACGGCGACCTCGTCGTCGACATGCGCAACTTTCGCCGCCTGCGCGCCGCCTGCGACGCGCCGGTGATCTTCGACGCGACGCACAGCGTGCAGCAGCCAGGGAAGGGCGCCGAGGGGTCGAGCGGTGGAGTCCGTGAGTGCATCCCGGATCTCGTGCTTGCGGCTGTCGCGGCGGGCGCCGACGGGCTCTTTCTCGAGACGCACCCGGATCCCGACAAGGCCCCGAGCGACGGCCCGAACATGCTGCCGTTGTCCGAGCTCGACGCTCTGATCGATCGCGCGATCGACCTCTGGACGCGATGCCGCCAGTAATCGACCCCGCGCTCGCGCGGCGCATTAAAGTTGTCGGCTTGGACGTCGACGGCGTTCTCACGGACGGTGGGATCTACTTGGGCGATGTCGGCGGCACGGCGCACGAGTTCAAGCGCTACGACATCCAGGATGGCTTCGGCATCTACTGCATGCGCGAAGCGGGTCTTCGCGTGATGATCGTGACGGGCCGGGTCTCCGAAAGCGTGCGCCTCCGTGCGGCCGAGCTTCGCCTCGACGGCGTCGCCCAGGACGACCAGGCCCGGAAGCTCCCGGCGCTCCAGCGTCTCTTGGCGCGCGAGGGCTATACGCTGGCCGAGACGGCGTTCGTCGGCGACGACTTTCCGGACCTCGGCATTTTGCGCGTGGTCGGGCTCCCAGTTGCCGTCGGCAATGCGGTGCCCGAGATCCGCGCCGTGGCCAAACTCCAACTCACGCGCCCGGGCGGCTTCGGCGCCATCCGCGAGTTCTCCGAGCTGTTGCTCACCGCTCGCGGCGAGTGGACCCAGGTCGTCGAGCGCTACGTCACCGAGAAGTCGCAGGCTGACGTGAGCGAGGTCGTGCTCGGATGACCCACGAAGAGGAGACGGCCATCGCGCGCGGTCGGACCGTCCTGCTTATCGAGAGCCGGGCGTTGGCGACTCTTGTGCCGCGGCTGGGTGCCTCGTTTGCCAACGCCGTCGCCACGATCATGGGGATCCGTGGTCGAGTCATCGTGAGCGGCGTCGGCAAGTCAGGCCACATCGCCGCGAAGATCGCATCGACGCTGACGTCGACCGGAACGGCGGCGACCTTCCTCCATCCCGTGGACGGCCTCCATGGGGATTTGGGGCTCGTGGGCGAAGATGATGTCGCGATCCTCATCTCCAAGAGCGGCGAGTCGGCTGAGCTAGTCGACCTCCTGGACCATCTCAAGCGCCTCGGCGTAAAGGTCATTGCCATTACCGGCGCGCCCTATTCGACGATCGCGCAGCACGCGGACGTCGTGCTCGACGCGACCATCGACCGGGAAGCGTGCCCGCATGACCTCGCTCCAACCGCTAGTACAACGGTCGCCTTGGGCTTAGGTGATGCCCTGGCGGTCGCACTGCTCCAAGAACGCGGATTCAGCGCCAAGGACTTTGCCCGCCTCCACCCGGGCGGAGCGCTCGGTCGCCGTCTGCTCACGACCGTGAGCGACGTCATGGAGCGCGACGCGCTCCCGTTACTCGGCCCGAGCGCGTTGATACGCGAGGCCATGGTACTTCTCGCCGAGCGCCGGGGTATCGTAGTCGTGACTGACGAGACCTGCCACGTCCTGGGCGTCGTAACGACCGGCGACTTCACGCGCCTCATGGAGCGCTCCACGGATCCACTCGGGACGCCCGTCGGGTCGGTGATGACAAAGTCCCCGCGCCTCGCCCACGCGACGGAGCTCGGGAGCGCGGTCGTGCACCGCATGCAGCAGCACAGCATCGTCGCGATGCCGGTGCTCGACGACGCCGAGCGGGTCGTCGGTGTCGTGCACCTGCACGATCTGATGCGAGCGGGGTGTGGGTGAGCGAAGCGAACCGGGTCCGACCGACCAGTCGAGCGGAGCGCAGCGACGCATCGACGCGCCGCGGAGCGGCGGCGGCCCGTCTGCTGCTTGTGCTCGGGCTGATCGGATGCGGCCGCGGCCAAAAGTCCCCCAGCGCGCCGCATAATCCGCTGGCCGACTCGGCCGACCAGGTCGTTTTCGGCGCCCGGTCGAAGATGACCGACGGCGGCGTGAGCAAGTCGGATCTGTATTCCGACACCGCCTACTTCTTCGACGACAACACGCGCATCGAGATGCGCGGCCACGTCATGGTGACGTTCTTCACCGACGTCGGCGCCAAGAACGCCGTGTTGACGTCGAAGGAAGGCACGTACAACAACCGCACGGGCAACATGGAGGCGCGCGGCAACGTCATCGTCAACACCGTCGACGGCCGCCATCTCACTACGTCCGTGCTGCGCTTCAACCAGACGCGGAACGAGATTTCGAGCGACTCGGCGTTCGTCACCACCGACTCCTCGCGCCGTCTGACCGGGATCGGCTTCACGTCCGACCCGAACATGAACAACATTCACTGCTTGCGCGCGTGCAGCGGTCTCGGTGGCCAGGTGGTCCTGCCGTCGAATCAGCCGGCGTCGAATCAGCCGGCGCCTGCTGGTGCACAGGTGGCGACTCCGGCGCAGGGCCAAGCGCTGCCGACTGCACCGCCGCCGCCACCACCACCGCCGGCGCCTCCCGCGGACAGTACGCGGCGCGACAGCACGCGC
>DATHNL010000008.1:0-8330 GCA_035486035.1 Gemmatimonadaceae bacterium | reverse complement strand
GGTGGCGGCGCTGTGTGCGTTTCTCGCCTCGGATGACGCGGAATTCTTGACGGGGCAGACCTACGTGATCGACGGCGGCGAGACCGCCGGTGGTCTAGCGAGTCGCTAGCGGCTGCATCGCGGCGTGCGTGGCCATGATCTGCGTGGTTGGCCGCACGACGGCGTCGACATCGATGGGTTGCCCGTCGGCGAGAATCACGGTCACTCGGACGTGCTCCCCTTGGCGCAGCTCACGTTGGAGACCCGCGAGCATGATGTGTGGCCCAGGCGGCGCGAACGTGCTGCTCGCCCCACCCGGGATCGCGAGCCGCCGCAAGAGCGCGGTGCGGACCGTGTCGCCATCGCGGAAGTGCTGGAAGATCGCGACCGTTCGCGCCGACGAGGACAGCACATCGACGATGTCGACCGGGTGCGCGTCGTGGTTCGTGAGTGTCATCGACAGCACCGCGGTGTCGCCCATCGGTGCGGCATTGACCCATGCGGTCTGCGCCACCACCTGCTGATGACTCGGACCACACACGGCCAGCGTGGCGACGACGGCAACGAAAACGGCCGCTGTGAGATAGACCGATCGCGAACGGCGCACGATGTTGAGAACCCCCAAACCTCGATAACGTTCCCGCCACATGTGACGGGTTGACACCATAAGATACGCGTAACCGGTCTCCACCGTTATCTGTCTGCCGGGCGGTCAACTTCGGGGTGCCTTGATAGATTAGCCGTATGCCTCTCCTCCCCCTCCTTTCGGCGCTCCTGAGCTTAGTCCCGCCTTCGCATTCCGCGCGGCGGTTCTCCAACGTGTCGATCTCCCCGGATGGACACCTCGTCGCCTGGGTGGGCCCGGGTCCCTCGGACACCTCCGGTGGCACGCCAGGCGTTGTGATCGTTGACCGCCGGCGTCCATCTGCCGCTCTGCGGACGCTTGGCGCGGGGTATGACCTTGCCTGGTCCCCCGATAGTCGCTCGCTCGCTTTCCTGGGAGCCAGCGGCACGCTGATGCTGGTGACCGTCGCGGATGGGCAGTCCCGCGTCGTAGCGACTATCCCGGGAGAGATGCACGACGCCCGCTTCTCACCGGACGGAAAAAGCATCGCGGTGCTCTATTCGAGACCTGAGGAGATCGCGTTTGGCCCAACCCAGGCCGCCCCGCGCGACACGGGTGTGATCGGCGATCAAGTCGACCGCCAGCATCTCGGCGTTGTCGATCTCGCGACGGGTCACTTAAGGGTCGTAACTCCAGCCGATCTCTATGTCTACGAGTACGATTGGGCTCCAGACGCTCGACGGCTCGTGATCAGCGCCGCCACCGGCTCCGGCAACAACAATTGGTGGACCGCGCGCCTCTACGCCGTGCCGGCGGATTCGGGCTCCCCGACCGAGATCGCCCGACCCTCGACGCAAATCGCGGTGCCCCGCTGGTCAACGGACGGCTCCGAGATCGCCTATATCGGCGGCATCATGAGCGACCAGGGGTCGACCGGCGGGGATGTCTGGGTCGTCGCGGCCTCAGGCGGAACGCCCAAAGATCTGACTCCGTCCGCTACGATCAGCCCGTCAGATTTGGCATGGACCGCTACACCGCACCAGCTCGTCGTATCGGCTTGGGCCAGCGGCGCATCGGATATCGTGTCGCTCGACACCCGGACAGGCGATGCACACACGCTCGCTCATATCAACGCCCACGTGACCGGCGGCGCATTCGTTCCCTCGGTTTCGGTCTCGCACGATGGCCAAACGGTAGCAGCTGCACGCGAATCCCTAGGAGAGCCGCCGGAAGTCTGGGCTGGTCCGCCGGCACATCTGGAGCAAGTGACGCACGCCAACGCCGGCGTGACGCCCGCATACGGTCGGGCCGAGAGCGTCGAATGGAAGAGTGACGCGTTCACCGTGCAGGGTTGGCTCATCTATCCGGCTGACTTCAAGCCCGGGACTCGCTATCCGATGATCGTGCAGGTTCACGGCGGTCCGGCCGCCGCGGTCCCGGCGCGTTGGATGTCCGAGCAATCGACGTCAGCGGTGCTCTCGCGCGACGGTTACTTCGTGTTCATGCCAAACCCGCGCGGCAGCTACGGGCAAGGCGAGGCGTTCACGAAAGCCAACGTGAAGGATTTCGGCTACGGCGATCTCCGTGACGTCATGGCCGGCGTCGACACGGTGCTGCGTCGATTCCCGGTCGACAGCGGGCGCATGGGTCTCACCGGCTGGAGTTACGGTGGGTACATGACGATGTGGGGCGTCACCCAAACCAACCGCTTCAAGGCCGCGGTCGCCGGCGCCGGCATCTCCGATTGGCTGAGCTACACGGGCGAGAACGGCATCGACGAATGGATGCTCCCATACTTCGGCGCCACCGCGTACGACGATCCTGCGGTGTACGCAAAGAGCTCGCCGATCAATTACATCCGGCGGGCCCACACGCCGACGCTCGTCGTCGTCGGCGAGCGCGACGTCGAGTGTCCCGCGCCGCAGTCGTATGAGTTCTGGCGCGGCCTCGAACGCAACGGCGTGACCACGCAGCTCGTCGTCTATCCCGACGAAGGGCACGGTATCCGGAATCCCGCCCATACCCGCGATCTCCAGGAGCGTACGATTCGCTGGTTTGACCAGTATCTCAAATCTCCCGCTATGTAGCAGGTCGAAAGCGCACGAACAGCACGAACCCGACCGGCGTCTGTGTGCCGTAGTACGCTCTCAGCGTCTCCGGCACAAGATTGATTCTCGCTACGCCACCGACGCCGCGCCCAAAGAGATCATGCCACGTCGACTCGAGATCGACGCTGTTCGACAACCGAGGATCGTTCGAATACAGGTTGGCGCCATACACTAGGACGCTACGGTCACCGGAGCGGGCTCATCACATCGATGGTGGCCGTGCGTATTGCTCGTGTGGGTGTTAGCAACGCGCGGTCCCATGACAATCGCCAGCACGGCGATCGTCAGCAGACCGAGCAATCAGCGGGATGTACTCCTAAACAGTTCGAAAGAGGCCCGCTTGCCGAAACGCCGTTGCCTGCACACCGTTGGAGTCATCTGTGTAGTGACACGTGGATAAGATACTCCAATCCATCGCGCCGCTCCTCGATGCCACGAGCGACGCAATCATAGTAGTCGATGACGCGGGGCGCTTCGTTTATTCCAACAGAGCCGCCGCGGAAGCACTCGGGCGTACACCCGAGGCTCTCATCGGCCGCCCCATCACCGAATTCTACCCGGCGCCACTCGGCGCAGTCCTCAAGCGCGTCGCCGAGCAAAACGGACCCGAGGTTGTGGAAGGCCTTCGGACGCCGTCCGGTCGCATCTATGACGTCACCGTGGTCCCCGTGCGAGGCGGGATGGCGGTTCAGTCTCGCGACGTAACCAACCGCGTTCGCGCCGACGAGTCCCGGCGCGAAAGCGAGGCGCGGTTCCGCCTCGTGACAGAGTCGGCGCCCGTTGGTGTGTTTTTGGCAGACCCGCGCGGACAGATCGTCTACGTCAACCCGTTCCTTCGCGAGGTCCTGGGCCGGGGCGACACAGAGCTGATCGGCCGTGACTGGGTGCAGTGGGTCCACCCCGATGATGCGCTTCGCGTAGGCGCCGAGTGGAACGCCTTTCGAAAGGGCGACGTGCGCCTGCTCGACCACGTCTATCGTTTTTCCCGTTCCACCGGTGAAGTCCGATGGGTCCGCGGGCAGGTGCACCGCTTGCGACTGGCGAGCTCCGCGCCGACGGGGTTCGTCGGCACGGTCGAGGACGTCACACTCCGTCGGACCGCGGCGGAGCGGCAGCACGTGTTGGCGGCGACGGTCGAGGCCAGCGCCGATTTCGTCGTGCTCGCCGACGAGGCGATGCGCGTCACGCATATCAACCCGGCCGGTCTCTCGCTCATTGGCCTGACGGATGCCGGACCGGCTCTGCATCGTCCACTCTGCGACCTCATCGTCGGCGATGGCATCGCGTCGCTCCTCGCCAACACCGATCGGTGGACCGGCGAGCTGGCGCTGCGCCATTGGACGTCGAGCGAGCCGATCGAAACCGAGGCCCATATCTTCGCCGTCCGCGAGGCGCCCGGCGGCCCGCGTACGGCGGTCGCCATGGTCGCGCGCGACATCCGGGAGCGGCGCCGACACGAGGCGCGTCTCGAAGGGATCATTGCGTCGGCCATGGACGCGATCATCGGCATCGACAGCTCTGGTTGCATCGTGGTCTTCAATCAGGCCGCCGAAGCGATGTTGCGCGTGACCGGGGCCGAGGCCACTGGCACGCCGATCCATCGCTACATCCGGTACCTTCCCGCGAGCTCGGGTCGCCTGACGGTCCATCGGGCCGATGGCAGCGAGTTCAGCGCCGAGGTCTCGGTCTCTCGCGTCGATGTCGGCGGTGAGCAGATCGCGACCGTCATGGTGCGAGACGTCACGGGCCGCCTCCAGATCGAAGAGCAGTTGCGGCAGGCGTCGAAGATGGAGGCGGTCGGCCAGCTCGCCGGCGGCATCGCCCACGACTTCAACAATCTGCTGACGGTCATCACGGCCTACAGCGGCATCTTGATGGAAACATCGGGCGATGCCACCGGCGAGTTGAAGGAGATCTCCGCGGCGGCTCGCCGCGCGGCGACGTTGACGCGACAGCTGCTGTCGTTCAGCCGCAAGCAGCTGCTCCAGCCGAAAGTGCTCGACATCAATGCCGTGATCACCGAGGTCGAGCCGATGCTCAAACGCCTCATCGGCGAGGACATCGAGATCGCCCTCTCGCTCGACGCATCCATCGCGCCGGTGCGCATCGACCCTGGACAGATCGAGCAGGTGTTGCTGAATCTCGCCGTGAACGCGCGCGACGCGATGCCACGCGGTGGTGTGCTGCGCATCGAAACCCACATGACGCGAGGGACATTCGTGAGCCTGGTCGTTCGCGACACGGGTGTCGGGATGGATGCGGCCACCCAGTCGCGGGTGTTCGAGCCCTTCTTCACGACGAAGGAGCCGGGCCGCGGGACGGGACTTGGGCTGGCGACTGTCCAGGGCATCATGCAGCAGTGCGGCGGCTCGGTCTCGGTTGAAAGCGCGCCTGGGGCGGGGGCAGCGTTCCACATCGTGTTTCCGGCGGTATCGGGCGGTCACGTCGCATCGGAAACCCTGGAGGCTGGCGTCGCGCCGCAGCGTGGAAGCGAGACGGTGCTGATCGCTGAAGATGATCCGGCCGTTCGGGAGCTCATGTGCACCCTGCTGGCGGCGAACGGCTACTCGGTGCTCCTGGCGTCGAATGGCGCCGAGGCACTGGCGGTTGCATCGGCGACCAACGGGACGATCCAGCTCATCGTGACCGACGTGGTCATGCCGTCCCTCGGCGGCCGGGCACTGGTCGACCGGCTTCGGGCGACGCGGCCGAACATTCGGGTGCTCTACGCCACGGGGTACGTCGGCGACGAGGTCGTCCGCCGAGGTGGCCTCGACCCATCGGCTAACCTCCTGCATAAGCCGTTCACGGCCGACCAACTTCTCACGGCAGTCCGCCGGGCCTTGGACGCACAATAGATTAACGACCTATGAGTGGGTCGTTCGTTCCGGTCCTCCTACCGGAGCCCCAGCCTGCGCCGATGCCTGTCGCGACCGACTTGCGAGTGGCATTTCAGGGCGAGGCAGGCTCGTTCAGCGAGCAGGCCGTTGTCCAACTGTGGCGTGGGACGGCGCAGCCGGTCTCGATGCGGACGTTCGACGATGTCATGGACGCCGCGGAGAGCGGCGATGTCGACTACGGGATTGTTCCGATCGAGAGCACGCTCGTGGGGGGCGTCGACGTCGCCTACGATCTGCTCGCCATGCACGAGGGTCTCGCGGTGGTTGCCGAGACGATCGTGCCGATTCACCTGAGCCTCTTGGGGCTACCGGGCGCTTCTATAGTTGGACTCAAGTCGCTGCTCAGCCACCCGATCATGCTCGCCCAGTGCGCGTACTTCCTCGACGCCCACCGGCATATCAACCCCGAGCCAGCCTGGGACACCGCGGGTGCCGCGCGCACCGTGGTCGAGCGTGGGGATCCCACGGCGGCCGCGGCGGCCGCGCCGCTTGCGGCGGAGCGATTCGGGCTCGAGGTGCTCAAAGAGCACATCGAGGATCGGCTGGATACGATGATGCGATTCTTGGCCGTCGCGACCGACCCGGAGTCTCCCGCGGCCGGCGTTCCGTCGCGCACCGCGGTGTTGTTCGCGGTGCCGGATAACGCGGGCGCGCTCCTCTCCGTCGTCGCACCACTCGCGGCCGCGGGATTCAACGTCAGCCATCTGACCTCACGCCCGACGCGCGAGCCGTGGCGGTATCAGTTCTTCATGGAGTTCGACCACGTCGGACGCGATGCGCGCGCGGCCGAAGCCATCGGCGAGATCCGCCGCGTCGCGACGGTCTCCCGACTGCTCGGCACGTTTGCGCGCTGGCCGGCCCCCACCCGTGATACGTCCCCGCTGGCCTGACACAGCGCTGACCGCGCGGCTCGGTCTTCGCTATCCGGTCATCCTCGCGCCCATGGCTGGCGGGCCCTCGACGCCGGAGCTCGTCGCCGCGGTGTCGAACGAAGGCGGCCTGGGTATGCTGGGCGCGGGGTACCTTGCTCCCGACGCCATTCGCGCCGCCATTCGCTCGATTCGCGCGCTGACAGACCGCCCGTTCGGCGTCAACCTATTCGTTCCGGACCCCGTCCCCGACCCAGAAACCACTGTGCAGGCAGTGGCCCAGTCGCGAGCGTTGCTGGAGCCGTTGGCCGAAGAACTGGGAGTTACCCTGCCGGCCGAGTTGGTGGTCGTTGATTTCGATGCTCAAGCGGCAGTCTTGGTCGAGGAGCGGGTGCCAGTCGTAAGTGTCACGTTCGGCGTCTTGAGCGCCCGCTGGGTCGCTGCATTCCAATGGATCGGCACCGTTGTCATGGGGACCGCATCCACAGTGTCAGAAGGCAAGGCGCTTGAAGACGGTGGCGTAGACTTCGTCGTCGCGCAGGGGTCCGAGGCTGGAGCCCACCGCGCGACATTCCTAGCGCCAGTCGCCCGCTCCTTGATCGGCACCATGGCTCTCGTGCCGATGATGGTCGACGCGCTCACCGTGCCGGTCATCGCATCGGGCGGCATCATGGACGGCCGCGGCGTCGCCGCCGCTCACATGCTCGGCGCCGTCGGAACGCAGCTCGGCACGGCATTTCTCGCCACGCCCGAGAGTGGAGCGCCGGCGCCCCACAAGGCCGCGGTGTTGGCCGCGACCGAAGAGAGCACGGGCGTCACGCGTGTCTATTCAGGTCGCGCGGCTCGTGGCGTGCTCAATCGTCTCGCGCGCGAGCTCGAGCCGCACCAGGCCGAGTTACCCCCGTATCCGTTGCAGAACGCCCTCACGCGCGAGATTCGCGCTGCGGCTGCGCGCGCGGGCAATCCGGATCTGATGTCCTTGTTCGCGGGGCAGGGCACTCGCCTCGCGACCGACCTACCCGCGGCCCTCGTCTTTCGCCGAATCGTTCGCGAGACCGTCGATCTCTTCGATGCGCTGGAGGTGCCGCCCCCCTTCGAAGGGAGTGGTAAGCCAGGTATTCAAGATATCCCGTAGCGTCTCTTCAGGAATCAAGCGCTCGCCGAGCGACAACACGTTCGAATCGTTATGCGCGCGCGCGAAGCGCGCCGCATCGACATTCCAGCAGATCGTACACCGGATGCCGCGCACGCGATTGGCGACGATGGCCTCGCCGTTGCCGGACCCACCGAGCACGATCCCGCGCTCGTAATCCCCGATGGCCACCGCTTCGGCGACCGGCCGGATGAACAGCGGATAGTCGACGGACTCAGTCGAATTCGTTCCGAAATCGTCGACCTCGTGCCCAGCTTCGCGAAGCCAGCCGATGATGAGCCCTTTGTATCGAAAGCCGGCGTGGTCCGAACCGATCGCGATTTTCACCGATGCCGCCTCACACCGCGGGTGCGCCGAACCGGGTCACGTATCGCTCGATCGACCGATTGATCTCGACGAAGGCCGCCTCGTGTCCTTGCCACCCGAGGATCTGCACGCGCTTGCCTTCGAGATCTTTGTAGATCTCGAAAAAGTGCGCGATCTCGCGCAGGGTATGCGGCGGAATGTCGGCGAGGTCGAAGAACTCGTTCTGCGTCGGATCTTCGGCGGGCACGCCGAGGATCTTGTCGTCGGGGTCTCCCCGGTCCAGCATCTTGAGCACGCCGATGGGCCGCACGTCGATGCGGCAGCCGGGGAACGTCGGTTCTTTGATCAGGACGAGGACGTCACACGGATCGCCATCTTCCGCCAGCGTCCGTGGAATGAACCCATAATCACCGGGATAGTGCACGGCAGAGTAGAGGACGCGGTCGAGGC
>DATHNL010000007.1:0-3728 GCA_035486035.1 Gemmatimonadaceae bacterium | reverse complement strand
CGCCTCTTTCAAGCCCTCATCGCCGTACCCGAGCGCATTGACCGCAATGCCACTCGTGAAATCGAGATAGGCGTTGCCTTCATCATCGAACAGCTCGGCGCCCTCGCCGCGTACAATGCGCATGGGCGCGCGCTTGTACGTCGCGAGAATCGCGTCGCCAGTGTCCACATATGCGCTTGTCATGCGAGCACCTCCGGCACAACCGCCGTCCCCGCGTCGTCGTTTGCCAGCATGGTGAGATCGCCAATCCGCACACGACCCACCCCGGCCTCGGCCGCGCTCGACGCAGCGGCCATCTTCGCATGCATGCCACCCGTTACGCCGCCCGGCAGAACGCCGGGCACGTCGGACACGAACAGCAGCTCGTCGGCTCCGAGTGCGACGGCGATCGCCGAGGCGGCATCATCGCCGTTCACGTTGAGCCCACTCGCCAGCGGCGAGACAACGGGCAAGTAGCCGGCGGCGAGGAGGTGCCGCAGCACCGTCACGCGTACCGCGCGCACGGTGCCAACAGCGCCGAGCGCGCCATCCTCGGCCACCACGGCCGAGAGGAGCGCGGCGTCTTCGCCGGAGAGGCCGAGTGCGTCTGCGCCGACCGCGACCAGCGCGGCGACGAGGCGCTTGTTGGCCAGGCCGGAGAGGGCCATGCGCAAGCGATCGATGTCCTCCGGGGCGGTGACGCGCCGGCCATTCACGAACCGCGGCTCCACGCCGGCGGCCCGCTGCAGGGCCGAGACTTCGTCTCCGCCGCCATGAACTATCACAAGAGCGCTCGGCGCTCCGCGCCAGCGCGCCGCGATCGCCTGCGCCAGGCGCGGATCGTTCTGCGCGCGGCCACCGATCTTGATCACGGTGATCGAGTTCGCAGCCGTCGAGGGCGCCGTCATCGGGGTCGCCGTCATCGAGGCAGCCCTGCGGTCTCTTCGATGCCGAGCAGGAGGTTCGCGTTCTGCATCGCCTGGCCAGCCGCGCCCTTGAGCAGATTGTCGATGGCGACGTTGACGATCACGACGGGCCGCCGCACGCCTTCAGCGGCCGTCACCGAGATGGCCGCCACGTTGCGATGCGTGACGTCGCGAAGCGACGGCGCGCTCGACACGACATCGACAAAAGGCTCGCCGGCGTAATACGAGGCGAATAGGGCCAGCGCATCGGCCAGCGGATCGATGACGGGCACGGTGATCGTCGCGAGGATCCCCCGCGCAACCGGCAGCAGATGCGGCGTAAAGACGAGATCGAGGTCGGCGCCTAGCGAGCCGAGCGTGGCCCGCATCTCGTCGAGATGTCGGTGGGTGTTCCCGACCGCGTAGGGCCGATAGTCCTCGGTCACCTCGGCGAACAGCATCTCACGCTTGGGCGAGTTACCCGCTCCGGTGACGCCACTCGCGGCGTCGGCCGTGACGGTCGCGCCGGGCATGACGACAGCATTGGCGACGAGAGGCGCGAGGCCGAGGAGCACGGCCGTTGCATAACACCCGGGATTCGCGACCAGGTTCGCGTTGCTCACGGCCCAGCGGGTCGGCGGGCCGAGCTCGGGCAACCCATACGGCGCCGTGGCCCGGTGGTCGGCCGAGAGATCCACGACCTTGGCACCGGTCTCCTGCGCGCGCGCGACATAGGGCGCCGAGGCGCCGTGCGGGAGCGCGCTGAACACGAGCGCGGCATCGCCGAACGGCGCGTCATCGGTCCCGACGAACGTCACGGCGCGACCGCCAACGCGGACGCATTCGCCTTGACGCTCGTTCGCCGCCGCGAACGCAAGGGTGAGCGCGGGATGCCGTGCCACGAGCGCGCAGAGCTCACGCCCCGCGTAGCCACTGGCCCCCAATACGCCCACAGGGTACTTATGCATCGTTAATGCATAATCTTGCATCGTGTCTCCGTCAATACATGCGAATAAAAAAGCCGCCCGTTGCATAGGGGCGGCTGCTGAGGAACGAGTCGGCTGACGGTTATTCGATAGTCAGTACACACCCTCCCAGGCAGCACCCACCCCTGTCGGGAACGGTCGCGGGCTGGGCACTCGGGCGGCGTACATGTACGATAGGTACAACCGGAAGTGACTGAAAGTCAACGGAGGGAGCGGGTGGCGAACAAACGGGAGCGGCAGGCGACGATCCTCGAGCTGATCGCGGCGGAGCCGGTCGCGAGTCAGGAGGATTTGCGCGCGCTCCTCAAGCAGCGCGGTTGGTCCGTCACGCAGTCGACGCTCTCGCGTGACATTCAAGAGCTGCGGCTCGCCCGCGTTTCCACCGACGAGGGGACGCGCTACCAGCGTGGCGACGCCGGCCCCACCGCCCGCGAGCGCCGGGCGCTCGACGCCTTTCTCCCCCAGCTTCTCACGAGCGTCGACGGCGTTCGCGAGTTTCTCGTCGTCAAGACCGAGCCCGGGGGCGCCCAGGCCGTCGGCGAGGCGATCGACCGCGAGCCGAACGCCGGCGTCCTCGGGACCATCGCCGGCGACAACACCGTTCTCGTGATCTGCCGCTCGACCGAGGCCCGCGAGCGCCTCGCCCGCCGCCTCAAGTCCATCGCCGCGGATCGATAGTTGACGTCTTGGGTCCTTCATGATTAATTATGCATCGTTTGCGCATGTATTCCCATATCGCGGACTTTGCATAAATGCCCAGCTCAATAGTCCTGGCCTATAGCGGCGGACTCGATACTTCGGTGATCGTCCCGTGGCTCAAGGAGCACTACCCGGGTGCCCGGGTGACGTGCGTCGCGGCTGACATCGGCCAGGGCGAGGAGCTCGCTGGCGTGCGCGAAAAGGCGCTCGCCTCAGGCGCCGATGCCTGCTACATCGAGGACCTGAGACGCGAGTTCGTCGAGGATTTCATCTGGCCCACGCTCCGCGCAGGCGCGGTGTACGGCCGCAAATACCTGCTGGGCACGTCGATGGCGCGCCCACTGATCGCCCGCCGCCAGGTCGAGATCGCGCGCACGATCGGCGCGGATGCCTTGGCGCACGGGTGCACAGGCAAAGGCAACGATCAGGTGCGCTTCGAGCTCACCTATGCGGCGTTTGCACCGGACCTACCGGTGATCGCCCCGTGGCGCGTATGGGACATCCGGAGCCGCGAAGACGCGATCGCCTACGCCAAGCGCCACGGCATCCCCGTGACCGCGACGGTCGAGAAGATCTACTCGCGCGACCGGAACCTCTGGCACGTATCGCACGAGGGCGGTGCGCTGGAGAACCCGGACTGGGTGCCGGCGAGCGATGTCTTCCAGCTCACGACTGACCCGCTCCTGGCCCCCGAAGAGCCCGAGGACGTCACGATCGACTTCGAGGCCGGCACACCGGTCGCGGTCAACGGTCGCGTGCTCGATGCCGTCTCGCTCGTCGCGACGCTCAACGCCATCGGCGCCCGGCACGGGGTCGGTCGCATCGATCTCGTCGAAGATCGCCTCGTCGGTATGAAATCGCGCGGCGTCTACGAGACGCCAGGCGGCACGCTCCTCTTCGCGGCCCACAGCGAGCTGGAGCAACTGACCCTGGATCGCCGCACGCTGGCCTCAAAAGATCTGATCGCACCTCGCTACGCCGATCTGGTCTATGAGGGGCGCTGGTGGACGACCGAGCGCGAGGCCTATGATGCTTTTGTCGCCGTCACTCAAGCCCAGGTGAGCGGATCGATCACGCTGCGGCTCTACAAGGGATCCGTGGCGATCGCCGGCCGGTCGAGCGAGAATGCGTTGTATGACGAGCGCTTCGTTACGTTTGG
>DATHNL010000006.1:0-23762 GCA_035486035.1 Gemmatimonadaceae bacterium | reverse complement strand
CGTTTGAAACCCGGCGCGACCGTGCAGTCCGCGCAAGCGGAATTTGACGTTCTAAATAGACACCTGGAAGAAACCCACCCGGAGCGCGGCAAAGGCATTGGCGCAACCATGACTCTTCTGCCGCAAAAAATTAACGGCCAGTTCCGGCGCGCGTTTCTGGTTTTGTTCGGCGCGGTCGGCTGCGTTCTGCTCATTGCCTGCGCCAACGTCGCCAACTTGCTCCTCGTCCGCGCGACCGGGAGAGCGAATGAGATCAGCGTACGCATCGCCCTCGGCGCGAGCCGGCAGCGTATCATGCGCCAACTGCTCACCGAGAGTGGCCTGCTCGCCTTCCTCGGCGGCGCCTGCGGCATCCTGCTCGCATCCGCTGGCATCCAATTCCT
This sequence comes from Gemmatimonadaceae bacterium, assembly GCA_035486035.1. Classification (GTDB taxonomy): domain Bacteria; phylum Gemmatimonadota; class Gemmatimonadetes; order Gemmatimonadales; family Gemmatimonadaceae; genus DASRDS01. The sequence goes on along the minus strand of DATHNL010000006.1, from coordinate 23,379 downwards.
GGCGGCGACCCACCCCGGCAATCTGCCGCGACTGGATGAAGTGACACTGAGCACGCGCGTGTTGCTGTTCACGCTCGTCACGGCCACCCTGAGCGGTCTCGTGTTCGGCATCCTGCCCGCGATGCAGACCTCGTTCAAGGCGGACATGCGCGGCGCGAGCGCGCACCGCCGGTCCAGTCGCCTGCGTGGCGGCCTGGTGATCGCCGAGACAGCGCTGGCCGTGTTGCTGCTCTTAGGCGCCGGCCTCTTGACCAAGAGCTTCGTGCGCACGATGGCCGTCGATCCCGGATTCGTGCCGGAGCACGTCGTGCGATTCGACGTGAATCTTCCCGACGCGCAGTACAAGACATGGGCCCAGCTCCGTGGCTTTACGCACGGCGTCGTCGGGAATCTCGAGCGGCTGCCGGGCACCGTGGCCGTGGCGGCGGCGTTCGGCGTTCCGTTCGGTGATGTCGGCGCGCGGAGCACCTTGCACATCGCCGGGCGTGCGCCCGATCCACCCGACCACAAGTCCGTCGCCTACGTACAGATCGTCACGCCTCGCTACTTCTTGGCGATGGGCATTCCGGTTCGCCGAGGGCGAGTGTTCACCGATGCCGATCGGCCCGGTGGGCACCAGGTCGTCGTCGTGAACGAATCGCTCGTCAAGCAATATTTCGCCGGCGAGGATCCGCTTGGAAAGAGCGTGACCGTTGGATGGACGGTCGACTCGTCCGGGCGGGGAGTGGATACGGTCACGATGGGCGGAGAGATCGTCGGTATCGTCGGCGACACGAAACGGGGGGACCTGAAGGCTGACGCCCTCCCGGCGATCTACGCGGCATACGATCAGATGTCGATCGGCTACGTGACGTTCGTCGTGCGCACGACGGCGGCGCCCGGCACGGTGCTGCGCGCCGCGCCGCAGGCCGTTGCGCAAGTCGACCCGACTATTCCGGTGTTCGCCGGCGGAACGTTCGTCGAGGCCGTCCGTCAATCCGTCGCTGCCCCGCGTCTCTACGCCACCGTGGTCGGCGCCTTCGCTCTCGTCGCACTGATCCTGGCCATCATCGGGATCTATGGCGTGCTCGCCTACTCCGTCCGCGAGCGCCGCCGCGAGCTCGGCATCCGTGTCGCCCTCGGCGCCCGCGAGGCACAAGTCGTCGGCATGGTCGTGGGCCAGGGTGTGCGTCTCGCCGGCGCGGGATTGGTGCTGGGGTTCGCGGTGGCCCTCCTGGGCGGCCGGGTGCTCGCCACGCTCCTCTATGGCGTTCGGCCCGACGATCCGCCGACGTATGAGGCCGTGTCGGTGGCGCTGCTCGCCGTCGCGGCGCTCGCCTCGTGGCTCCCCGCGCGCCGCGCGGCGGTCATCGATCCCGTTATCGCCATGCGGCCGGAGTAGATTGTGCGAATATGCGGCGGCGTGCGGGAGGGTTGGCCGCAACACTGCTGATCGCGGCCTGCGTGGGCGATCAGTCGAGCGGGCCGTCGCCACCGGCGCCGACGACGGCGCAGTTGGCATTGTACTACGATTCGTTGGCGGGGGTGCTGTCGCCGTCGGACTCCCGCATCCATTGGCTCCAGCAGATCGACAATGGCCTGGCGTTCGGCGCCCCCCGGACGCCGGTCGAGATCGATGTCGCCGGCCAGTCCAACATCTATTGGGCCGTCGCGTACGCGACGATCACCTCGCCCCCGGCACGAGTTGACTCGACGTACGTGCTCGCGGCGTGGACCGGCGATCTCATGCCGTTCAGCTTTCTCGAGGTCACCATCACCTACGTGCGCGACACGGCCGAGTCGCAAGTCGTGTACTACGCGGACAGCACCGCGCGAGGCCTCACCGGATCCAATACGGTCGCGGGTGTGCAGGGCGTCGTTGTACAGGGCGCGTGCACGCCGGTGACGCTGGTGCATCTGTACACGCTGGCCGGCGCGTGTACGCTCATGACCGTGCAGTTCGGCTATCAGAGCTCGATCAACGGGATGCCATTCCGCGCGATGGCGGGGGTGCGGTTGACCCCGGCCGGCTAGTCTTCCCAGCCTTGCATGTACCACTGCGCGCCGCGCGTGTAGTCGACATAGAGCACGAACGTGGCGCCGCGGCTGGTGCAGCGCCAATAGTCGCGGCAGTAGGTGTCATCCCACCAATCGCCCGCGAGACGCTCCGGGCCGATCGTGCGGTCGATGGGGATGCGGCGCGTGCGCCAGTGGAATGCGACGGGGTGGTCGTCGGTGCATTCGACGTCGATGGTCTCCGGCGCTACCAGGAATCGCCTCGCTGTGTCTAACGTGGCGGGAGAGGGGTCAGCCGCCTCCTCGACCCAGGCGCCGCTCTTCTCCGGACAATGGCGATCGCGCGCGACCGCGCGGACGACGGTGTTGGGGCCGAGCTCGGCGCGCAGGCGGTCGAAGGCAGCGTCGAGCCCGGACGGGTCGCGCCAGGCCGTGTCGAACAGGTTGCCTTGATCGCCGGAGAGCGGCGCGGTCGCGGTGACCGCGACGGTGACGCCCGCCGCGGGCGCGGGGAGCGTGGCGCGTTCGAGCAGCGTCCGACACCGCTCGAACATCGGCGCGACTCGCGCGAGCGGGCGGGGCATGCGAGCCTCGCGAGTCACCGTGCGATTGTCGTCCAAGCGCAACGTGATGGCGACGATGGCCGCGGCGCGGCCGTCGGCCACGAGCCGCGTGACGAGCCGATCGAGCGCCGCGCGTACCAGAAACAGCACGGGCTCGAGCGTCGTCACGCTCGTCGGGAGCTCGGCGGTCACGACGCGCCGGGCTTCGATGCGCGCGAGCGCGGGCCGGCGACGGTCGTCGCCGTGCGCGAGCCGCCAAGCGGCGAGGCCGGCGTCACCCCACCGGCGCTCCACGTCGGTCGCCGAGAGCGCCGCGAATGCACCGACCGTCCGGAGGCCCAAGGCGTGGAGCGCCTCGCGGATCTCGTCTTCGATCGGGATGAGCGTGAGCGGCGCGGTCGCCAGGTACGCCGCATCGCTTCCCGGTGGGATGACGCACACGGGCTTGTCACCCCACGTCGCGGCCCGCGCGGCCACGCACGAATCCGCGATGGCTATGCGCACATCCGGATGCCAGTGCCCGGCGATCCGCGCGAGTGTTGTGACGAGCCCGCGCTCGCCACCCACGTGATCGAGCCCACCAGCGCCGACCCACCAGACGCCAGGCGTGCCGCTCAAGGGCGTCACCTGCGGGCTGGCCTCCAAGAGCGCGGCTGTCGTGTCGATGACCGCGCGCGTGATCACGACGTCATCCCACTCTTGGGACTCGAGCTCGGCGCAATGTGCCGTTGCTTCCGTGATGGTCATTCCCACCCGGACTCGCCGCCGACCCGCCGCACGGGACGCTGTTTTGATGCGCGAGGTTGGGTCGGTGAGTACCAGGAGGCGATCATCCCAGTGGAGGCGGTTCTCCGAACCGCGGCGACCGCCCTCGTCGTCCTGTGGTGCGCGCCACACCGCGCCGATCGGGAACCTCGGGATGCGTACACAAGCGACGCGCCACTCTCTGCTCACGCGGTACCTCCAGCATCTCGTGACTTCCGCCTTTCTCGACCGTGACCCGCCAGGCGCTCACCCGGAGTCGCACGGCGGTCCCCGTTTGCAGCGCTTGATCCTCGCCGAGCACGAGCAATACGGCATCGCTCTCGCGCGAGAGCTGCGACAATCGCATGGTGACTGCCCGTGTCAGCGGCGGCGCGCTGTCGAGCACCACGAGTCCGAATGCCCCGCTTCGCAACAGGACATCCGCGCTCCAGGCGCCGCGCTGGGGGGTCGGCGGGCGGATGACCCATAGCGTGCTCACGTGTGCCCAATCGCGCGGCACGAGCGTGCGTGTGGCGTCGATGTACGCGACCCGCTGGTTGGATCGCGTGACGATGTGGCGAACGAGTGAGGTTTTGCCGCTACCGAGCGGGCCCGTGATCTCGGTCAGCCGGCCACGGGGGAGTCCGCCGGACAGCGCCCGGTCGAGTGCATCGATCCCCGTCGGTACGCCCGTAAACGGGGCGGGCGCCGTGACCTCGGCGAGGCGTTGTTTGAGCGCTAGGAGAGAGGAGGCCGACACGTATCATGACACCAGGGTCAGACTGGAATCAGACGGCGAACGCGAGCTGCTCTGGTGCGGGCTTGTCCACGAGATTCCAGAAACGCCGGCGCGGGTAGGCGATACCGTGCTTGGCGCAGATCTTGGCGAGGACCCGATGCATGCCCTCACGATAGCGATCGCCAACGCTATGTCCCTTCGCATAGGTCGCGCGATACCGGGGCCCGAGCTCTGGGAACTCGGACTCGATCAGCGGGAGATAGCGCTTGCGGGCATCGGATCTGAGCCGCAGGCTGTCGGCGAAGACCCGCTTGACGCCCACCGCGGCGACGCGCGAACACAACGCATCGAGCGATGCGGGATCATCCGTGATCCCTGGCAGCACCGGCGCGATATTGATTCCCACATCGACTCCGGCCGCGGCCAGCCGACCCGCCGCTGTGAGCCGTGCCTCTGGAGTCGGAGACCGCGGCTCGAGGCGACGGGCCAGGTCGCGGTCAGCCGTGATCAGCGACACTTGCACGATGATCTTCGAGTTTCTCGCGATACGCGTGAGGAGGTCTATGTCACGCGTGACCAATGGGCCCTTCGTGAAGATCACGATGCGCATATTGCCGTGCTCCGCTAACACCTCCAGAATCCCGCGAGTGATGCGGAATCGGCGCTCGGCCGGCTGATACGGATCAGTGGCCGTGCCGAGCACGAGGGTCTCGCCTTTTATGAGACCTTGGAGGCGGTCGCTGCCATGTCGCAGCGTGTCGCGCAATACTTGTGGCGCGTTGCGTTTGACGATCACCTGACGCTCGAACGCGAGCCATGCTGGGAGCGGCTCGCTACCTTCGAGCGGGGTGCGGTCGACCACATAGCGATGCGTGAAGCGAGCGTAGCAATACGCGCAGCCGAACGCGCACCCCACGTACGGATTGATCGACCAGTAGTCCATACCCGTCGACTCCGGCGGATTGAGTACGGACCGGGCCGCCGCGCCGAAGTAGGCGATATCCGCCTGCGCACCCTCAGCAGAGGGTGTGCGGGGAGCCTTTTCGGCTATATCATCGAAGAGGACAGTCTGCGACACTTCACACCATACCGAACAAAGACCGTAGGAGCAATGTACCCGCTTCGCCTCTTCGCTGCCATAGTCATGATGACGGCCTGTGCGTCCGGCGGTGGTTCCTTCCCGCCGACCGTCGGAGATGCCCCGTCTAACGTTGCACGCGCCAAGGACTTGATCGCCGCCGCTACCCAAGCAGGCGCAGACTCGCTGTCGAGGGAGGCCTTGGCCTCTGCTCGCGCGCACTTGGCCGAGGCTGACTCGCTGACCAAGGTCAAGAAGCTGGATCGCGCCGCGCTTGCTGCGCGCCTCGCCGCGGCTGATGCCGCGTTCGCGCAGGCGGATTCGCAGCGGGCACTGGCCGAGCGCGCCAAGGCTGCCGAGGCGGCCCGTCTGGCGAACGTGGGGAGCAACTGATGCGCAGTCGATTCGTATTGACCGGAGCGCTGGTCGTCCTCGGCGCGTGCGGGGCCTCGATTCAGAAACCGGAATCGCTGACGCAAGCGCAGTCGCTCTACCAGACGTTGCAATCGCAAGGCGCCGATCGGCGGGCCGAAGGCGATATGATCCGCGCGAGGGGCGCGATCGATACGGCGCAGACCGCGTTCTCGCAGGCGCAGAACCAGGAGTACGTGAACGGGATCGCGGCGGTCGCGTTGCGCATGACGCAGACGGCCGAAGCGAGCAACTCGCGGGCGTTGGCGCAGCGCTCGACGGACAGCTTGCACGACGCGCGCCTCCAGAAGCAGCTCGCGCTCTCGCAGGCGCAGGGCGCGGCCGCGCAGGCGCGCGCGGATTCGCTGCACAAGGTCGCCGAGGCGGCGAACGCGCAGCTCGGTCAGGCGATGCAGCAGCTGCAGTCGCTGGTCAGCGAGATGACGAACATCAAGGAGACCGCGCGCGGTCTCGTGCTGTCGCTCTCCGACATTCTGTTCGACGTGGGGCAGGCGACGATCAAGCCGAGTGCGCAGAATAACATCCGGCAGATTGCCTCGGTGCTGAAGCAGTATCCCAGCCATCACATCTCGGTCGAAGGCTATACGGACGCGACCGGTGGGGATGCGTACAATCTGAAGTTGTCCGAGGCCCGCGCGGGCGCGGTGCGCGCGGCGCTCGTCGGTGGCGGCATCGACTCGACGATCATCTCGTCGCACGGATTCGGCAAAGACAATCCGGTGGCCGCGAATACGACGCCCGATGGGCGGGCCGCCAATCGGCGCGTCGAGGTGATTATCGAAGGCGCCGGACTCAAGGACCAGGCGACCGGTAGCGCCGCTGCGTCAAGCGCGAATCCGAACGCGCCGCCGCCCCCCGCGGCGCCGGCGGCCGCGGCCAAAGACTCGGCGGGGAAGCCGTAGCAAGGCAGTTGCCGCTCGGTACGTCGCGCGCGGTCGCGTCGGTTCTTGCCGGCGCGGCCGCGTTCGCGCTCGTGGCGTTCGCGACGCGGCCGCCGGGACCGGGGCTCGATCCGGACGCGGCGTCGTACGTGGGGGCCGCGGTGTCGTTCGTCCGCACCGGCGCGTTCCGCATCCCGACGAGCGGGTGGGCCGCGATCGATACGACCGAGGCCCTGGCCCATTTCCCGCCAGGGTTTCCGATCGCGATCGCCGGCCCGATCGCGCTGGGCGTGTCGCCCGTGCAATCAGCGCGGGTCGTCATAGCGGCTTCCGCCTTCGCGACAGCGACCGTCATCTGTCTGCTCATGGACACGACGGCGCTCGGGTTCGTCGCCGTCGCGGTCATTTTCCTGACGCCGGCGGTCGTCGACGCGCACCTCTCCGTACTGAGCGAGCCGTTGTTTCTCGCGCTGCTCGTCGCGGCCCTCGCGTTGTTCGCGCGCGACGACTGGAAGTCGCGGCTCGCGCTCGGTCTCGTCGGCGCGGCGGTCGTCATGGTGCGATATGCGGGCGTCGGCATCGTGGGGGCCGCTGCGCTGTGGGTGCTCGCGCGACGCGGTGTCCCCTGGCGTCAGCGGCTGCGCGATCTCGCGCTCGTCTCGTTGCCGGCGGTGATCGCGTTGCGCATCTGGACGTCGCGGAACGCGGAGATTCGGCGCATCGCCAGTTATGGACACTTTGGCGCCACGCTTCGCGTTGGCGCGAACACCGTCGCCGACTGGCTCGCGCCCGGCATCACGGCTCCGGCCGTTCGCTGGGCGGTGGCCGCGGTGATCGCTGCCATCGCGATCGTGACGGTTGTGAGAGCGTGGCGCTCACGGCCGATCATTTGGGCGGCGGCGCTCATCGGAGCGAGCCTGGCAGCGATCACCGTCGTGTCACGACTGCGCGCGGACCCGAACATTCCGTTCGACGAGCGCATCTTTGCGCCGGGTTTCTTGCTGGCCGAGCTCGCGACGGTTGCCGCGCTTGGTCAGGCGCCGCGCATCGCGAAGTTCTTACTCGGCGCCTGGGTTGTCGCGTCGGCTGTCGCGAGCACCGGCGCGATCAAGAATGCGCTCGACGATGGGAACGACTTTGCCAGCTCCGACTGGCGGTATTCGCCGACCGTCGCCTGGGTGCGCGACTCGGCGAGCGGTCGGACCATCTACACGAATTGGCCCGTGGCCTTGTACTTCCAGGCCGGCCGGAGCTCGCACAGCCTGCCGCCGGTGCTCGAGCCGCTCACGCTCCGTCGATTTGGCGATCGGCTGGCGCGAACGCACGGGCTCATGGTGGCGTTCGACATCCCGAGCCCGGATGCCGCGCCACCGGATTCGATCGCCGAGCGACTCAGGCTCGCTCGGGTGGCGCGGCTCGATGATGGAACGGTCTGGGAGCTTGCTAACCCCGGCGACGCGACCCGCCCAGCAGGGTCAGGATCGCCATGAACAGGTTCAGCAGGTCCAGATAGATATTGACCGCGGCGAGCACGTAGTCATCCGGGCCGAAGTAGTTCCGGATGCGCCATGTGTCGAACACGAGCAGGCCCGAGAAGACCAGGACTGTTGCTCCCGCGATCCAGAGCTGCACCCCGGCGCTATGCAGGAAAAAGTTGAGCACGGACGCGACGATCAGCACGATCAGGCCCGTGAAGAAGAACGAGCCCCAGGCGGAGAAGTCGCGGCGGCTGACGAAGGCGTACATCGTCAAGGCGCCGAACGCCGTGCCGGTCAGCAATCCTGCCTCTTGCAGCACGCCCGGTTGGACTCGGACGTAGTACAGCAGCATGGGCGCGAGGAATATGCCCATCATGAACGTGAAGAGATACACGAACCCGATGTTCGCCGGGAAGCTGCGGGCCGCGCGTTGGGCCGCGATCAGCGGCGCGAACATGACGAGTCCGGCGATCAGCGGATGCTGAACGACAGCCTGCAGGATCGCCGGCTGGGACCACGAGAAAGCTGCGCCGGCTATGGTGAACAGTATGCCCGTGAAGACCAAGGCATACGTGCGGCGGACGAGCGTCGCTCGCTCGGCGCCGCTCCGGACGACTTGGGCCGGGAGGGCGTAGGACGTGCCCATCTAGGAAAGCTCCGAGAACTGAGGTTTCTCTAAATATAACTGGCCGCCGAGCGCGAATAGCACAGCGCGCCTCCGGCGCGACCGCGTAAAGCGTACGCTAACGCTGTCGCGACGGCAGCAACCACCGGGAGCGGTCTGCGGGTGAGAGCGCAAGCCGGCGCTGCGCGATTCTGCAGACGCCGGCTCTTGCGCGCCCCCCTGAGAGCGCTTGCGCTGTTACGCGAGCGCCGAAGGCGCCGCGAAATTGCCTTAAGTTGCTTTCCGCAAATCGATGCTGCCGTTCACGGTCGAGCACCTCACGCGCGGCCCGCCAGTGCCGATCTGGGCGTGCAGATGGTGCGGATCGATGCGACCGCTCAACGCGAGCGGATAGTCGGAGTGAAAGCTGCCGTTCACCGTGGACATCTCGATGTCCGCATTGAGCTCCGTCGGCAAATACACTTTGACGGAGCCATTGACGGTCGAGTACTCGAGGTGCGTCGCGTCGGATGTCGAATGCATATGCACCTCGACGTCGCCGTTGACGGTGGACGCCTCGACGGGCCCGCCGAGCGTGGTGGCCTCGACGCTGCCGTTGACCGTGCTCACCTCGACCTTGCCAGTCGCGCCGTCGACGAACACACCACCGTTGACGGTGGATGTCGCGATGTTGACGCCCTTCGGCAGTTGCACGGTGAACTCGACGGAAACGTCGTCCTCGTCGTCCCACCCGTGATGATGGTGCGAATGCGACTGATACCCGTCCTCGTCGCAGCTGGACTCATTGCCCCAGAGCGCACAGATGAGGATGTCGCCGTCCGACGTCTTGTCGACGGTGAAGCGGACGACAGCCGGATCCCCGTGCCGCCAGCGCTTGTGCGCATCGACGACCACGTCGTTCCCGGTGGCCGCCTGCACGTGAACCGCCCCGGAGAGGTTCCGCACGCGGAGCCAGCGCCCACTCCCCACGGTGCCGCTCCAGTGGAAGTCCCGCGAGGTATCGCCCCGATCGGTCTGTGCCGAGAGGGAAGCGGCCGAGAGGGCGCCGGCGGCGATCACGATAGCGAACGCGCGAATGGTCATGGTCGTTCTCATTGGGAAGAGAGATGCTCGAGGCGAATATCCCCGCTGAACGTCTCGATCTGAATGTGTGCCCCACCGTGTCCGAGCGTGGTCTCGATGTGCTGCCCACTGCCGTGATGCCCGTTGGTATCCGTGGTGATCGTGATGCGGAACTCGCTCTCGATCGACCCGCTGAACGTCTCCATGGCGAGCGACGCGCCGATGTCCGGCGGCACGTGCAGGGTGACATCGCCCGAGTGCGAGTGGAAGTCGTACCGCCCGTCGCCGGCGACCGGCCCGCCGTAGGTGAGATTGCCGCTCACGGACTCCATGCGCACGATGCGCGACCGGCCGTTCGGGAGTGAGATGTCCCCGCTGACCGTCGACGCGTCGACATCGCCGTGGACCGCCGACAGCTCGATCTCGCCGCTCACGCAGTTGACCCGCAGGTTGCCCTCGACGTTGCGCACCCCGATGTCACCGGACACGCCCTCGATGACCGCGTCACCGACGACATCGCCGACGCGCACCTCGCCGCTCACGGTCCGCACTTCGATCGGTCCTTTGACGCCCTCGGAGTGCAGATCGCCCGACGTGCTGCGCATGAGCACACGCGTGCCGAACGGGACGGTGATGTCGAACTCGCTGTCGCCATCGTGGTGCTGCCGGACATCGAGCAGAATGCGATTCGGGCTGTGCTCGAACTCGACGCGACCCTCTTCGCTCGTCGCGTGGATCTTGGCTTCGCCGCGCGACCACCCGCGGACCGTAATGGTGCCCGAGATGATCCCGAGGTCGACGATCCCGCCCGAGCCCGAGAACGAGACCGTCGTGTCGATCGTCTCGCCATCCTGGTCGTCGCGCTCGTTGTCGCTGTCGCGATCGCGATCGTACTTGCGCTCGTATTTCTGCTCGAGCTTCTTGTCATACTTTTCGTCCTGGTCGTACCCCTCGGCGAATTTCTCGTCGAAGTCTTTGGCGTAGTCCTTCCAGGCTTTGGAGTAGTTCTTCGCCCAGTCCTTCCACTGATCGCCGTAATCCCTCCACTCACTCGAGGGAGGAGTCGGTGGCACAGGCGGAGTCGGGGGCGTGGGCGGCACCTGCGCCGCCGCGATGAGCGGGGCGAGGAGCGCCAGGCAGATGAGGGTTGGTTTCATCGTCGCTCAGGTACGGGCCGGGAGTAACGCGACCGTGCGCAGAAGCGTGAGCTTCGTGTCCAGCGCGTGGTCGAGCTGATCGGCTAGGAATGCGCTCGTGGCGTCTTTCCGCAGCGCGGCGCGGCTTTCGGCGATCGCCGAATCAATTACGCTCAAGTTCTTCTCGATCACCGCGATCGTCTTGGGATCGAGTTGGGCACGACGGTCGCGGACGATCGTCCGCAGGCCGTCGATCTCTCTCTCATAGGTCACGGTCGCGGGCAGTTTCTCGGCGACCGGGATCACCGGAGTCTGGACTACCGGCGGCGGCGCGTTCGGGCTGTTCTTGGCGATGTGGATCGCGGGCTGCATGAACCGCATCACCGAGACAGTGCCGATGGCCGTCGCGAAAATCAGGGCGGCGGCCGCCGCGCCGTTTACCAGCCAATGCCTCCGCCGCACCGCCATGCGCTCCCATCGTTCGTCGAGCGAGACGACGGGGGTCGACAGCCGGGCGGCGATGTCCGGCCACAGATCCCGCGACGGCGTGAGCAACGGCAGCTCGGCCGCCCGCGCCCGAATGTCGTCGAGGTCGCGGACCAACGACGCGCATCGCTCGCACGTCGCCAGGTGCATCCGCGCCGCGGCCAGGTTGGCCGCATCGAGCGACCGCTCGACATAGTCCGGGAGCAACGCGTGGAACGCGTCGCACTGCAATTCAGGTGTCATCATCGTTCCAGCGCGCCGCGGAGAAGGAGCCGGGCGCGATGCAATTGCGCTTTGCTTCCGCCCGATGTGATTCCCAGCATCTCGGCGATCTCCTCATGTCGATAGCCCTGCACATCATGTAACACGAACACTCGTCGTGCACCCGGTGGGAGCCCCGCCACCGCCTGTTCCAAGTCCAGGATCGTCCCTGGATTCCTGAAAGTCTCGCGCTCTCCACTCGGTTCACCGCGTTCACTCCGTTCATCGATCTCTTCGTCCGTCACGAACCGCTTCCGCGCCCGGCCCGCGGTTTTGCGGGCATTCAAGACCACGTTCACGGCCAGCCGGTACAGCCACGTGCCAAACGCGCTCTCACCCCGAAACGACGACAACCGTTCCCATGCCCGGACAAAACAGTCCTGAGTCAGTTCCTCGGCCATCGTCCGGTCTCCCGCCATGCGGATGCAGAGCGAGAACACCCGATCGACGTGGACGCGGTAGAGCCGCTCGAACGCCCGCGCGTCGCCCGCCCGGGCGGCCGCAATGTCCGTCGCCTCAGCCGCCCTGGCGGCCTCAGCGTCGTTTGCCGCCTCAAAAGGCGCCACAAGCATCGGTCGGACTGTCCATGCGTCTCGTGTGTTGAGATCGCCGGACCGTCCCGAAGGTTTGCATCTTGCCCCCAACTGGGTTCTTAGAGCGTTTTGAGCCGCTCAAGCAGCGGGGGAAGGTCCCGGATCCAGTCCAGATAGAAGCGTGGCGACGCGGGAAGGAGCGCCGACCGCGGAAACGGCCCCCACAGCGCCCCTACGGTGATTACACCGGCCGCGTTTCCAGCGTACATGTCGTGTGGCGAGTCGCCCACGAATACGGCGGCGGACGGGGGGACCTGCAGCGCATCCAGTGCATATCTGACGGGCTCCGGATCTGGCTTGTGCCGGTCCGTCGCGTCGAATCCCACGACGACGTCGAGATATCGATCGAGCCCGACGAACGCCAGGCTCCGGTTCGCGATATCGCTGGCCTTCGAGGTCACGACCCCCGTCCGGTACCCGGCCCGGCGCAGGTCCACCACCGTCTCGATCGCGTCCGCATACGCCCGCGTGAGCTCGTCGTGATGCGCACGCTGATACTCCCGGTACCCGTCGATCAGCGTCGCCAGATCCCGCTCGTCCGCCGCGTAGACTCGCATCTGCGACGCCAGCGGCGTCCCGATTCCCGCGATCCATTCCTCGCGTGTCGGCACGCGATCCGATCGGTCACGAAAAGCCCAGCGAACGCTGGCGAGCAACAACTCGATAGTGTCGAGCAGTGTGCCATCCAGGTCGAACAGAACAGCGCTCACGTTCATTGGTGGAACAGTAGCATGGCGAGAATCTCGACGCCTGGACGCGGCGGCGGCCGCGTTCGGCCATGGTCGTCCGCGAACGCGGCAATCGCCGCCAGCCAGGCCTCGTCGTCCATCTCGGCTTCGGCCAACGCCCCGAGCGCGCGCACGGCTCCGACGCCGAGCGGCAACGTTGCCGCCCGTCTCGCGCGTGCGGCCATCTCGGCCAGCATCGGCCGCCGATGCGCATGGGCCTTGCTCACGATTCCAGCAATCCGCCGGGCAACATGCCGTGAGCCGAGATCATGTATGTCTCGCGTCGCTCCGCGACGCTCGCCCCACGCGAGCACGGCCCGCTCAGCCGTCTCTCTCTCGCCACCATCGGTCACCGTAGCCTCGTGCTCGGCCAACCCAATTGCGCGTAAGAGATCGTCCGGGTCGTCCGTGATACCAGAGCCGAGATCGGCGACGAGCAACGTCTCGGCGTCGACACGAACGGCAGCCAGGAAACCGGATCGCTCGGCGTGCACGGAGCCGATGCAACCCGAGGGAACGTCAGCGGCCGCCCACCGTTCGAGCGTCGACCGCAGGCTGGTGGCTCTCGGTTGTGGAAAGAGCATGAGACTCACGCCGACTGTCCGCGCGGCCTGCTGCAGCTTCTCCTGGAGGCGCCGCTCGACGCCGAGCATAACCTCGGCCGACGCCGGCGGCGCCAGCGCGTAGACACTCACGCACGGGTGCGGGGAGCCGACCCGCGCCGCGCGTCCCACCCGTTGCTCCATGCGCGCGGGCGTCCACGGAAGATCGAGGTGCACGACAACAGACGCGTCCTGCAGGTTGAGCCCTTCACTCAAGAAATCCGTCGCGATCAACACGTCGATCGCATGCGCCGCGGCCGGCGCCGGACAGCCCATAGCGATCGGTGCAAACCGCGCGATCGCCTCGGCGCGCCGCAATCGCCCGCCGGCGACGATGCCACCACGACCGCCGAGCGCACAGGTCCTTCGGTAGCCGTGATGCCGCGCGATGGCGTGCACGGTATCCTCGTACGCCGAGAACGCGATCGTCTTGCGACCAGTCGCGATTTCTTTGAGCGCCGCTGCCCGGGCGAGATCGGGATTCGGTCGCGCGGAGATCTGCGCGAGCAATCGCCGCACACCGTGTGCATGCGCCTCCACGGCCTCGCGAAGCTCGCACGTTTCCGCGGTAATCTCAGGTATCAGGAGCTCCGGGAATGCGAGTTGCACGGCCCCTTCACCGAGGCACCACGATCGCAGATCATAGTAGGTTGGATGGCGATCGTGCTTGAACGCAGCGGCCATCGCGATCGCGCGGCCGAGCCGACGTCTGAGCGCAGCCGTGAGTGCGCCGGCGCTCGACGCCCATTGCCGCACCAGGCCATGTGCGACCAGTGCGCCGCCAACGTCGCCGTCGCGCGGTGGCACTGGTGCCGGCAGTGCGAGGATGTCGTGCAGCGTCGCTTCGTCATCAATTGTGGCGATCCACTGCATCGGCAATACGCGTGGCCGCGTTTCCGCGGAGTGCTCACGGCGGACGATGACGCGGCCGAGTGGCGGATTCGCGCGAAAGAGCGCCAGTAAGGCCGTGATATCGGCGTGCGCGTTGTGCACGGGCGTGGCCGAGAGCAGCAGGACTCTCGCGCGTGTCGTCAACTCGGCGAGCGCGGCATATCGTCTCGTCGCCGGGTTGCGAAAATGATGCGCCTCGTCGACGACGACAAAATCACTCGGCGCGGGCCGCCGGCCATGACTGAGTGCCTCGCACGAATGGATCCGAGCCGACACGCTCGCCTCGGTGAGCACCCGACGCCACATGGGGAGGAGCGCCGAAGGCGCGACGACCAATGGTTGTTTCGCTTCCGCGAGAAGCGCGACCGCGATGTAGGTCTTCCCCAAGCCGGTCTCGTCGGCGAGCAACGCACCACCATACTGGTCGATCGCCGCGCGCAGTCGCGCAACACCCGCGGCCTGGTGCGGACGGAGCGTGACGTTGCCGAGCGAGATGCTCGGTGCGGGGCCGTCGGAGTCGAGCCCAAGCCACGCCCGCGCGATGGCGGCGCGGGCGCTCACCGCGTCGGCCCGAGGATCCATGCTGCGAGCGGTGCGACCGCCGCCGTACTGAGACCGTACACATCCACCGCCGCGTCCCACAACTCGCCCGACGTGACGGACTCTCCTCGTTCCGCGAGAGGCGCGAGTCGGGTGCGCGCGCGCTGCCAGTCGCGTGGAATTGGCAGGAGCCCGACAGTCCAGCCGAGGTACCGGTGCCATGAGCCGCGGGCGGGCTCGGCGATGGCGTTGAGCCACGCCGCGGCGAGCGGCCCGTTGAGCAGCGCCGCGAGCGCCAATGCGTCCGTGACATCGGGGCAGCGCGCGAGATAGCAGCTGTTGAGCGCAATGCACGCGCTGCCCGCGGACAGCACCGCGGCCCGCGGCGTGCGCCCCAGGTCGCCCCACACGACGCGTGGCGTGCGCGCGATGGCGCCATCGGTGCGAAATACCGACCACCAAGCCGCGCGTCCCGCATCCGAGCGCGCGCCCAACCGCCGGCGCCACGGCTCGAGCCACTCGGCCGCGTGATCGGGCAACTGCTCGACGCCATGCGTCCAGATGAGACACTCGCGTCCACGGGCGATTTTCTCGGGCACGACCCACGCGCCGAGGGTGTCGCCGCGAATCAGCGGTCGGAGGAGCGACGACTCGATGAGCCCGCGCCGGTTCCCACCGCGGTCATCCCGTCCACGCACGATCGCGAAGGGCTCTTCGATCTCCTCGGGCGTGACGAGGAACGCGGCGTTGCACCCGGTTTTTACGCCGAGGGTCGGCGGGCCGAACCGGGAGTAGGCGAGCGGGGTCCCCGAGCGGGACACCGCATCGAACGCCGCCCGGACCGCCGGTGGCACGAGCACCCAGGGGCTGCCCGGTGTCGTGTCAAATGCAAGCGTGCCGGCTGGTGCCACCCAACGCCGCGGACTCCCCTGTCGCTGGTGAATCGCCAAGCGCATCTGCGCCTGCGCATGCCCTCTTCTCGCAACCAACAGCGCCGGATAGGCCGCGGCGTCGAACTCTGGCTCGGCGTTGGACCAGTCTTCGAGCGACAGCGGCGTGGTCTCGCGCAGCAGCATCTCGCGGACGCCGCCACCGGCGAGCGCGCGAAAGAGTTTGGCGGGGACGATGAGCGCGATGACTCCGCCCTGGCGGCAGAGCGACAGGGCGCGTTCGACAAAGAGCGCCGAGAGATCGACCTGTGCCGCGAACCCCCGGCCGGCGCGCGCCAGGTGAGCTCCACTCAGCCATGGCGCGTCTCGGAACGTACGAAATCGGCTCCGCAGCCGTTCGCGCATGGCTACCGGGATATTGTGCAGCCGCACCCACGGCGGGTTGCCGATGATGGCATCGAATGCACCGACGTGCGCGAATTGAACCGCGTAGGAGAACGGCAGCGCGCCGCCCTGTTCGAGCGTGCGAATCTCTTGGCGCCGTTCCCTCGATTCTTTTCTCAGCGTGTGGAGCTGTCGCTTTGCCTCCACGCGGCCGCCGAAGAGGTCGCGCCCTCGGCAGGCCGCTATGAGATCGATGCGCTGCAGGCGTATTCCATCGAGCGCTCGCTTCGCTCGCGCGATGGCCAATGAGCGCTCGGTGCGGTCGAGCACTCGTTGGAGCGCTCGCTTGCGTGCTCCATGCGCCGAGACGTATTGGCGTGGCAAACGAACTGCTGGTACGCAGGCCGAGTCCCCGCCGAGCGAATCACCGACGCGCACGTTGCGATCGAGATTCGGCAGGGCTTCGCTTTCGTCGCTCTCGACGACGACCGATAGCCAGAGGCGCAGCTCGCACAACCAGACGGCGATCGGGTTGATATCGACGCCGTAGATCGATCGCGTGAGGATGCCGCGCCGGCGCTCTGCCACGGGCTGGGGATCGCCGAGCCGCCCGGCCAGATCCGCGAGCATCTCCAGCATGTGCACCAAGAACGCACCGGACCCGCACGCGGGGTCCAAGATGCGTATGGTCTCCAAACGAGAGCGGAGAATCGGCGCAAGGGCTGGATCGACTGTCCCGCCAGCGATGAGCGCGTGCGCTTCGGTGGGAGACAACTCGGGTCCGGAGAGTAGATGCGCCAGGGTGGAGGCGCTCGTGGTCTCGACAAGCGAACGCGGCGTATAGAAGCACCCGGTCGCGCGTCGCTCGGCACGCGCCATGAGCGACTCGAAGGTGGCGCCGAGCATTGCGGGGTCGACGGCTGACTCCGACCAGTCCGCGCTGCCCTCGCGAGCACGGAAGCGGTAGTGCGGAAGCAACTCGTCGAACAAGACGCCGAGCGCCGCGTCGCCGAACCGCACGTGCCGCCCACGCCGCTCGGCCGGCGTGGGAGTGAACAGGCCGCCATTCAGAAAGGGAATGCGCCCGAATGCCAATGCCCGCGGCGCGCGCCGACTCGGCGGCGTATTGAGGGTGCCAAAGAAGAGCGGCCGCAGCACGCGGTCATGCACGCCGCCGGTGCCGGCTACGCAGGTGCTGAACGTGCGCGCGAGGAATGCCCGGTCGCCATCGAGCCACCCCTTGGACTCGAGGAACGCGAGAAACAGGAGCCGGCAGGTGTAAACGAGCGCAATCTCGCGTTCCACCGATGTCGCGCCGAGGGTCGCGACGGCGCGCTCGATGCCGCGGTAAAAGCGGGAGCCCAAGGCCTCGCGACCGAGGATGTCGATCCATCGCGCGTGGACGAGGGTCCCGTCGCCGCCCGGCGCGAGGGTGGCCGCGGCCTCCAGCATCCGAACCGTATCGGCGTCGCTGTCCAGGACGCGCGCGCGATCGATGACCAGCGCCGCGGTCCGCGGCGGCACCCGGTCGGCGGACCAGGCGGCGAGCGCGAGATGTTTCGCAGGCGAGATGACACCCAGGAGCCATAGTAAGTGGGGCGCGCGGCGTGCGAGCCGTTCTGCGACTGTCGAGACCACGTCACGGATCGGTAAGCCGTTTGGCGAAACCGTTACCACCAGTGCCCGGAGGGCACCGGGGCCGCGAGCGATGGCGACGGTTATCGCGAGATTGCCTAACCCCAGGGCTGCCTGATCGGCTGGGTCTATAGTCCTTGCCTCGGCGAAGCCAAAGGCGATCAGAACGGGTGAGAATGTCTCAGCGTCCGTGACGTTGAGTAAGAGACCGGCGGCAGATCGGAGCGAGCGCACGCGAGCACGATGACGTGTTCCGCGCCGGAAACCCGCATCGCTATATCGTGGACCGCATCGCTGACCACCACACGGACAGTGTTGAACACACCTGGTTGGTGAGCCATGGTGGCTATCGTCTTTTCCGGATGCCGGTCACCTCTTTTTCCTCGTGGCGTTTCCACTGGACAAATCGTCCGGTCACTGTCGCGATGCGCATCGTGAATAAACCCTTCCAAACTCCGGAGATCGTCCGAATGCGTCGTCCGTTCGCAGCCGTTGCGGTGCTCAGCGCCGCGGCCGCCGTGCTCGCTTTAGCGGGTTGCGGCAGCAGCAGCACCTCTCCCTCGCAGACCAACTTCAAGTCACTCCCCCAAGCAGAACAGACCGCGTTCGAGAATTCCGCGGTACAGGAGGTCGAGGCGTCCGTGCTTTCGTTCACCAGCACCGATCCCACTTCACTGTTCGGATTCGACAAGGTCGCTTCAAAGCGCTTTGCTGGCGGATTGCGGATGGCCGGCAGTAAGACCACCCCGCGCTTCCAGAACTCGCAATCGTGTTCCAGCGTCGTTGGCAACTCGAACGACGAGGATCAAGACGGCGTTGTGGACGCGGACAGCATCACCTTCGCTTGTGCCGATACGGCGAGCGGAGAGGTGATCACGGAGAATGGGTTCTGGTCGTGGGGCGATCCGACGCCGGAGACGGCGGATTTGGAGATCAACGACGCCGCCAACCTGAGCCTTGCAATCACGGGTGGCACCGACGGCAACGTCAGCCTCAGCCTGGTCGGCAATGAGGCCGTGACCCAAGGATCGAGCTCGCTCAATCTGGTGGGCAGCTGGGCGATCGACGAAACGCTTGCGAATAACCCGCAGAACGAGAACGGCACGGTCAAGCTGAGCGCGAACGAGAATGCCACGTATACGTGGACCGGCTCGGCGCCCACATTCTTCGGCGATTTGACGGCTGGCACGGTCAGTCTGTCGGGCAATTGGTCGTACGACATCAATTTGACGAACACGACGGTTAACTTGTCGTTCGCGGTATCCACGCCGACCGCTTTGACCATCGATCGGACGAACTGCACGACGAACGGCGGCGGGATCCAGTCGGGCGAAGTCGACATCAAGTTCGCCGATGGGACGCTCGTCAAAGCCGTCTGGACCGGTTGCCCCGCACAGCCCTCGATCACGGTTACCTGATCGCGATCGTATCGCTCCCGTAGCACACGAGGGGAGGCCCAGTTCACCGGGCTTCCCCTCATTGCGGGCGCCCGCCACTCGGCTTTCCCACTGCGGTTGCCCGAGCAGTTCAACCAGGCGATCGTCGGAGAGCTCGAGGTCATCGATGAGGGCGTTGATGCGCGGTAAGCACGAATCGTTACGACAGGGCTCGCGTACGATCCGTTGGCACGCTGAGGAATGGCGTGGCACGCTGAGGAATGGCGAATCGGCCAATCTTGCACGCGTCCGGCCGAATCGACGGACCATTCGTGACGAGCCGCGTAACACGATCGAATCCCGCCCGAAAATTGGCACGCTGAGGAACTACGCGATGTCGCGGTGATGCGTTAGCATCGTCGGGCCATGAAGTCGACGATCAGCGCGACATCGCGGCCGATCGTGTTGGCCGCGATACGAGATGGCGAGTGGCGATCACACGTGCGGTCGACGCTCGACGCGTGCGGCATACTGACGTTCGTCGACGATGCCCGTGACTTGTCGGCAGCGGCACGCCAGCGCATGCCCGATGTCGCGCTGTGGCATCTCGATGGTCTCGTCGATTCGATCGAAGTGTATGCGGCGGCATTTCGTGACTTTCGACTCGTCGCTCCGCGAAGCGCGGTCGTCGCCTACGGGCATGTCGGACGAGCGACCGCCCACCTGCTATTCGTCGCGGGTCGCGCCGGCGCGGATCGTGTATTGCTGCGCGGATTCGATGACCTCGAGCGTGGTATCAATGAAGCGTTGCAATCAACGCGAATCGAGTCGGCGATTCGACGCACGCTCGAGCGATGTGATGTACCGGCCGGATCGGCGGCCGCGGCATTCGAGCATTGTCTGCGGACCACGAGCGCGGGCCCCATCAGCGTGCAGAATCTGTCGGCGGCGCTCCATGTCAATCGCAAAACCATCAGTACATGGCTGCGCCGGGCGGAGCTCCCCCCGCCGGAGCGGCTGATCAGCTGGTGCCGCGTATACTGGGTCGCGCACCTCCTTCACGACGAGCGCCGCTCGGTAGCGGACGTCGCGCGCACACTCCGGTTCTCATCGGAGTCGGACCTGCGTCGCATGGTCGCACGCCACGCGCATTGTACGCCGAGCCGCCTCCGCGGGTCCGACGGCGCCGACGTGGTCCTGGCGGCGTTTCCCCACGCCGGCGCACCCAGCGATGTGCCGGCGCCCCATCGGTCCACGGGTACGCCTCATTAGTCGACTGTCGCTCGGTTCAGACGGTGCGATCGTGGGGACATCATCGCACCCGGAGAGTTTGTGCCGTTCACATCGATTCATGGTCGCAGTGCGAGTCGCGCCATACTTGGCGCCGTCTATGCCGTGTTGCTTCCGATGCTGCTCGGAGCGTTGGCGCGGCCGATGTTCGCGCAACTCACCGCATTGCCCAAGAACGCGCCCTATCAGGCAGTGATCGGATCAAACAACGAAGTATTCACTATCCAGTACGTGGGATCGCAATCGCCCACGGCGAACTTGACGATATCGTGCACAGGGGTCATCGCGTCCTGTGTATTCGCCGCCAACAACCAGCAGACACTGAACGGCGTCTCCATGCCAAATCCCTTCGGGGTGCTGGCTCTTCTGTTGGAGCAGGTCAACTTCACGACGTCTGGGGGTGGCACGGGTACTGTGAAGCTGAAGGTTGCGACCACCAACCCGACAGCAAACGACAGCGCGTACATCAACGTGACGGTCCCGATCGTAAAGACCGTGACCGTGACTGTCTCTCCGAAGACGGTCCTGGGCGCGACACCGGGCCAGCAGTACACGGCCACGTTCAGTGTCAAGAACACGGGCAATGTATCCAACACATTCGGCTTCGCTGCCACGTGTCGCGGTCCCGTCCCCGCGACCTGCGGCAATCCGTCTCTGAGTAGCGCGACGCTCGCAATGGGTGAGGACACGACCGTCACGTTGAACTGGACCGCCGCCAGCAGTGCCACGGGAAGCGGCTGGGTCAGCATGACCGCGGACGACGGCAATGGCGCTGCCGGGATGGATACCCAGACATTAAGCGAGTACGGGGCCGGGCTTGATGTGGTCGACGTGAACCCTGGGCCGAGCTTTAGCCGGGCCAATTGTCTGTCGGTCGCAGTCGGCCCACGCGCCGCGTCCGAGTGCGGGACCCTGCGCATCGTGCACCCGCTACCCTCGGTCAAGAGCTACAACAAGGTCCACACGCCAACCTTGATCTACAACGCCCGTCTCGCGTCAGGAACACCGAACATCGGAGCGAACCTGACGGTGCCGGGATCGATGGCGCTCGACAGTGTCGAAGGTCGGCTGCTGGTGGTAGAGCACGGGACGTCGAACACGTACCCCCTCGCCCCGGAACTCTGGCACGGCAGCGATTGGCAGACCACCGGTGCACAGAAGACGCGCCGGCTTCAGCTCACCTTTTTTAACTCAGGCTTCACGCCCGATCTCTACGACATCACGTTCTACACCAAGCGGATTCATGGAACCTCCGTGCTCGTGCAGGACAGCGCGAAAGCGCAAGAGATCATCGCCAACTGGTACACGAGTCCTTTTGGGATGGGGTGGTGGCTCGCCGGCCTCGAGCGGACTCGGTTCACCCCAGATAGCAACATCGTGTGGTTCGGCGGCGACGGGAGCACGCAGCTCTACCTGCGGAACGGAACGAACGTGTGGAAGCCGGACACTGCTGGCGGGAGCCCGTATTATGTCGCGGGTCGCGACTCGATCACCTATCCCTTCGGCGCCAGCCACCTTTTCGTGCGCCACGCGCCGCACGGCGTGCAAGTCACGTTCGACTCGGGCGGCCAGCACATCCAGACGATCGATCGCCTGGGCCACGCGACGACCTTCACGTACAACAGCAATGGCACGCTGGCGAAATTGACGGTGGAGGAGCCGTACCCGTACGACACGGCCCTGTACTATGCGTTCAAGTACGATGCCAATGGGACGCTGGACACGGTCCTGGCGCCCGCCGCTGGTCGTGGCGCGAACGCCGCGCGGCGGGTCGTGGCCTTCGTCAACTCGCAGCACGCCCCGAGTGCGACGGAAGGGCACGACGCGATCATCGACCCCGATGGCGATACCGTCCGGTTCGTGTACGACTCCGCGGGCGGGACTCAAATGTTGATCACCGCGCGAATCGACAAGCGGCACTCGACGACCGCGTTCGGCTATGCGGGCATGCCATTCGATCTGTACACCTCCGAGATCGAAATGCAGCAGGGCGCGGGGCACGATATCATGCACGAGTTCTTCCCATACAACAACTTCGGTCAGGCATTGCCGTGGCTCGCTTATGGGAGCACCCAGACCGCGAACCCGGACTCCATCTCCTATCTGATCTGGGGCCCGCGCTGGAGCGCCTACCAATCGGACGGCGCGCCGAAGGACTCGGCCGACACCATGCGGGTCTATACCGATCGCTGGTTCGAGCCGACGCGGATCGTCGACGCGTATGGATCGACGACCACGCTGTTTCGGCTCAACGGGACGTATCCGACACTCGTGACGCGCCTCGACGATCCGCTCGGCCGAGTACAGACGGCCGTCTACGATAAGCGCGGCAATGACTCCGTCCTGACCGACTTTGGGTACTACATCAACAATCAGTTCGCAACAACGCAGTATTTCGCTGACAGCTTGTTCGGGTTCGATACGCTCATCGTCTCGCCGGCACACGACTCGATTCACAACACGCTGGACGGGTACGGTAACATCACCGTGCACACGCTCGGGCACAGCCCACACGTGACGACGTTGGCGTATAGCGATGCATGCGGTCTCGTGTCGTCAATCACCGAGCCACAGACGGCGGCGTCGAACTATCAGTACGATCCGGTGCTTTGCGACCCGTCGGCCGTGCAATCGCCCAGAGGCTATTGGACGGTGTTTTATATGGACAGTATTGGTCGAGACACGCTGGACCTGACACCGATCGACTCGTCAGACAAGACACTTGCACCGAGCACATCGTACGCGCGCGACTCGGTGCGTCACGTATTTGACATCATGGATCGCGAGTACGAGACGCAAACGTTCGGGCCGGCACTGAACGGCGCTGAGGCGCAGACCATGTCCATGCTCCGCGCGTTCGACCCCAATGGCAATGTCCTGACCGTGAAGCGTTGGGCGACGCCGAACGACGCCAATATCGATACCCTACGTACCGTAACGATCTACGACCTCGCCAATCGGCCGACAGTT
>DATHNL010000005.1:0-4940 GCA_035486035.1 Gemmatimonadaceae bacterium | reverse complement strand
TGCCGTTGTCGCGGCCTCGCTGGATGTCCCGGATCCTTCGATCGAGCGCTACGGCTCGTCCGGTCGCGGCAGCATCCACATCGTGAAGAAGGGCGAGTCGCTCGGCCTCATCGCCGTGCACTATCACACGACGGTCGCCCGGTTGATGCAGCTCAACGGCCTGCGCAAGAGCATCATTCTGCCGGGCCAAGCCCTGGTTGTATCCGGCTCGGCCCGGCGTCGACGCTAGTCGACCACGCCTTTGCCCTTGTAGCCTTTCATCACGAGATGCTCGTACCCGTTCGACGGGTCGAGACCCGCTTGGCGTGATTCGTTGACCGCCGTTTCACCGCGATTGTAGATCAGCAACGCGAGCTTCATGTTGCCGTGATTCTCACGCACCAACGCGCGGAGATACCGGAGCCCGCACCGCAAGTTCGTCTCGCGATCATACAACGCGTCGCGCGTCACACCCGGGACGAAGAAGCGAGCCGTCGCCGGCATGACCTGCGTGAGTCCGACCGCACCCACGGGGCTCAGCGCGTGATCATTGAACTCGCTCTCGACTCTCACGAGACGGAACGCGAGCTCCGGCTCGATGCCTTCGGCCAACGCGACATCATAGATCGACGACGCGAGATCGGCCGCGACATGGTAGCGAGTCGAGAACGCAAACACGGCCTGCATACGCTCGAGCTGCGCGGTGGCGAGATCGAGCTTGCCCCGCGTTTCGTCGAGCTGATTCCTCAGATCCGACGGTCCCATGACGAGCAACGGCGTTGCTTCCGCCCGCGCCTCACTCGGCCGGTGGCCCTCGTACGCGACGACGGCCACACCGCACGCGAGGACGGCAATGATCCCGTTCCTCCAGCGAGCCCGACGACGTTCGATCTCTCCCCGACGCGCATACTCACTCTTGTATTGTCGCATTGGATTTATGTCCTGATTCAGAGAAAACGTGGGTCTAACCAGGCGCAACCGCCGTGCCACTCATGAGCGGGTCCACGAACCGCCCGCGCCGCCGTGCTTTTCCTGGAGCATAACGTCCGAAATCACCAGGGTCTTATCTATGGCTTTCACCATGTCATACACGGTGATCAAGCTCACCGCGACGGCGGTCAACGCTTCCATCTCAACTCCTGTCTTTCCGACAGTCTTGGCGATAGCCTCAGCCCGGAGACCCGGAAGCGTGTCGTCCGCAAAAAGACTGACCTGAAGGTCCGTCAATGGCAAGGGGTGACACAGCGGTATCAATTCTGCAGTACGTTTTCCTGCCATTATACCAGCAACACGTGATACGCTGAGAACGTCGCCTTTCGCGACAGTGTTTTTTTTGATCGCTGACAGCGTATCGGCGTTCATGCGAATGGCACCTGTCGCGCGCGCAACACGAACCGTGTCGTTCTTATGTGTAACATCGACCATGCGTGCGGAGCCATCCGCGTCGATGTGATTCAGATCACGTTCGTTCATGGCCGTAGTCCCATAAGTAATACGGCCGTGATGAGCTGAGGATTCACGTTGTTCTCGAGCATGTCTTTCGCTTGCTCGACACGCGTGACACCCTCGACCGCACGGTGCGCACGCTCGTTATCACCACGTGCGATGGCATCGCGTGCTCGCGCATGCAACCCAACGGTCAGCGCATCGAGTCGCTCAGCGAATGCACCACGCGCGCCAGCCGCACCTTGGCGCAACGCGACGCGATACACGTCCTGTCCCTTCGCATCGAGCAAAGCGCTCGCATCCGCCGCGCGAGGCGTGGGAAGCGCGCCGTCCGGCGCCACGCGAATCATCACGACGCGCGAGCGTATCGTTGGCAGCAATGCGTCCGGCCTGCTCGTCGTCAGGATGATCGTCGTGTCGGCCGGCGGTTCCTCGAGTGCCTTGAGGAACGCATTCGCTGCTGCCTCGGCGCCCTCCTGCGGCACCATGCGCTCCGCGTCGCCGATCACGACCACTTTGCGCGAGCCGATCGCAGGTCGCATCGCCATCCGAGCGAGCAGCGCGCGAACCGTCGAGACGTAGATCGCATCGGACCCGGATGGAGGCCCATAGCGCCAACCCGCGTCGCGCCGCTCCGCGATCGCCGATGACAGATCCTCCCAAACGGTGTCGGCCGACGCATCACTGTCTTTGAGCCGGGGTCGCGGAAAGACCCAGGTGAGATCGGGATGCATGACCGACGCGGCCCAGACGCAGGCCTGGCACGCGCCGCACGGCTTGCCGGCCGGGGCCGTACACAGCAGGCGTTGCCCGAGCCACAACGCGAGACGTTGTTTGCCGATGCCGCTGGGACCAACGAACGCCATCGCCGACGGCAGTCGTCCCGCGTCCGCGCTGGCCGCGAGGCGCTCCTTCAACGTAACAACGGCAGGCATAGGTTGAATATATGGCGCCCCCTCATTCGCCAGTTAACTTGCGTATGTGCCGCCGCTTCGCACTGTCCAACCACCTCCGTCGTCGCCGCCCCCACCGGCGCTGCATCTTCGCGCGCTCGATAACCTGCAGTTCATTCGCGACACGATGGAACGCGCGGGCTCGTTCACGGCCATCTCCGGACTCGGGATGATCGTGATCGGCGTCGTGGCGTTCGTTGTGGCTGACATTGCCGCCCACAGCGCCACGCCTCGTGGCTGGCTCATGTCGTGGATCGTCGCGGCTGCGATCAGCGCCGCGGTGTCGGCATTCGCGATCGCGCGCAAAGCTCGCGGGGCACACACGCCAGTCTTCAATGGCCCGGGCCGCAAGCTCGCGCTCAGCTTCACACCGACGATGTTTGTTGGCGCGCTCCTGACCGTCGTGCTCTACCGCGCAGGCCTCGTGAGCGCACTCCCGGCACTGTGGCTGCTGGTGTACGGTTCTGCGGTGATGACCGGTGGCACCTATTCGGTTCGCATTGTCCCGGTCATGGGACTCTGTTTCGTTGCACTTGGTGTTGTTGCACTGATCGCGCCGGCGACCTGGGGCGACTGGTTACTCGCGGGCGGCTTCGGCGGCCTGCACCTGGCGTTCGGGACGGCGATCGCATGGAGGCATGGTGGCTAAAGGCAATGGTTCGGCAGTGCCGAAGGACATCGAGGCTGCATCGCCACGCGGTGAGCGCCGGGTCGGCGCGCGGGCCGCGGCACGGGCCTCCTCGTCGCTCGATCGTATCATTCACGAGCGACTCCGACTGGGCATCGTGAGCGCGTTGGCCGTCAATCAAGTGTTGAGCTTCAACGAGTTGAAGCAGCTCATGCAGGCGACCGACGGCAACTTGAGCGTCCACGCCCGCAAGCTCGAGGAGGCCGGCTACATCAGCTGCGAAAAAACGTTCAGCGGCCGGCTGCCCCACACGGAGTATCGTCTGACGGCGTCCGGTCGTCGGGCACTGGAGCGCTACCTCGACCACATGGAAGCGCTCATTCGCGCGACCCGCGAAAAGTGAGACGAACCTTTTATATCGACTCGGCAATTTTTTTTGGGGTATAGGCTTCATGGCACAAAGTGCTTCGCCCGCGGGAATGCATGTGGCGATCATTATGGACGGCAACGGACGGTGGGCGCGTGCCCGTGGGCGGCCACGGGTCGCCGGCCATGTCGCCGGCGTCGAGACGGTGCGCAAGATCACGGAGCACGCGTCGACGCTCGGCGTCGGCACTTTGACCCTCTACGCCTTCTCGGCCGACAACTGGCGCCGGCCGGCCCCGGAGGTCCGCGCGCTCATGCGTCTCTTTCGGCGCGCCCTGCGGTCCGAGATGGAGCGCTGCCTCGTCAACGGCGTCCGGATGTCGATCGTTGGCCGGCGCGACCGGTTGAGCACGCAACTGCTTGAGACGATCGAGCACGCCGAGTCCGCGACCGCGCACGGGCGCACGCTGTGGCTGCGCATCGCGATCGACTACTCCTCGCGCGATGCGATCGTGCGCGCGGCCGCCCGCTATGCGGCGCTCCATCCGGGCGGGGCTCCTCCGATGCCCGGCAACGCGGAGTTCGCCGCCATCCTCTCGGAAGTCCACCACTCGGCCCCGGTGCCAGACGTTGACCTGCTCATCCGCACCGGCGGCGAGCAGCGGCTCTCGGATTTCCTCCTGTGGGAGTGCTCGTACGCCGAGCTCTATTTCACGCCGCGCATGTGGCCCGAGTTCGACACGGGCGAATTCTCGCACGCGGTGAACGAGTTCCGGCGGCGTGAGCGGCGGTTCGGCGGCCTCGTGGAGGCAGCCGCCGGTTGATTGCGGCTGTCCTCCTGATCGCTCTCCAGATGCGCGGCGTCAGCGTCGCGCACGATGGCACCGTCTGGGCGAGCAGCCAACACGGCGTCGTGATCCACTCGACGGACCGCGGGGCGACGTGGCAGACCGACACTATCGCCGCGGCCCACACATTCGATCTGCGGGGCATAGCCGCCGTCGATCATCGCACCGCGCATGCAATCGTCGCCGGAGCGGACACCGGCCGGATCTTCATCACCACCGATGCTGGTCGTTCATGGCGACTCGAGTACGACGACACCCGCAAGGGTGTGTTCTTCGATGCCATCGCGCTGTGGAGCCCGCGGGATCTTATCCTCCTCGGCGATCCGATCGGTGACGCATTTACAGTTCTGGTCAGCCGCGACGCGGGCGCGCATTGGACCGCCGTCCATCCACCACCGGCACTCCCTGGCGAGGCGGCCTTCGCGGCGAGCAACACGTGTCTCGCGACCGGTGCGCCCGGAGAGGCGTGGTTCGTAACCGGTGGGAGTCATACATTCGCACGAGCGTTTCATACGCTCGATTATGGCGTGCACTGGTCAGTGGCCAACTTGCCACTTGTGGCAGGCGACGCGAGCTCAGGCGCGTTTTCGATCGCGTTCAATAGGAGTCATGGCGTCATCGTGGGCGGCGACTATGCCGTTCCGGATTCGTCGCGCCCGAACATCGCCCTGAGCACAGACGGTGGCGAGACTTGGGCGCTCGGTCCTGGACCAGGCGCTG
>DATHNL010000004.1:0-6557 GCA_035486035.1 Gemmatimonadaceae bacterium | reverse complement strand
GCTCGTGCTCATGCTGGTGACGATCCTGCCATTCACGCGCTCGATCGCACCAGTAATCCACGGCTCGCGCCGTTTCCTGATCGGCTCGTCAATTCAACCGTCCGAGATCGGCCGGTTCGCGGTCGTCATTTGGTCCGCCATGCTCGTCGTCAAAAAGGGCCCGCAGTTGCACCGGCTCACGAAAGGTTTCCTGCCATTTCTTGTCGTTGTCGGCGCGCTCGACGTATTGGTGGTGCTGGAGCCCGACCTGTCGACGGCGCTCTTATACACGCTCCTCATGACCGTCGTGCTCTTCGCCGGCGGTGTGCGCATCGGATTTCTGCTCGTGATGTTGGTGATCGGAGCACCGGTGCTGTGGCACGAGGCACAGCATCTGCAATACGTATTCGCGCGAATCGTGTCCTTCGCGAACGCTGGACCGAATGTCACCGCGATCAACTATCAGCTCCGGCAATCGCTGATCGCGGTGGGATCTGGACGGTTGCTCGGCGTCGGCTTCGGGCACGGGCATCAGCAAGGCGGGTTCGTGCCATTCCCATACGACGACTTCATCGGGAGCACCATTGGCGAGGAGTGGGGGTTCGCCGGTATCCTCTTCATAGCGCTCGCGTTCGGCGCGTGGGCCTGGCTCGGCATTCGCGTGGCCAGAGAGGCGCGTAACCAGTTCCTCCAGCTCGTGGCGATCGGCATCACCTTCGCGGTGACGGTGACGGCGTATTTGCATCTCGGCGTCGTGATCGGTCTCCTGCCCACAACCGGCCTCACCCTCCCGTTCGTTTCTTACGGCCGGTCGGATCTCATCTTGTCGATGTTTCTCACGGGGCTCCTCGTCAACATCGGGAGCGTCCGCGAGCGCGTCGTTATCAATACGGCGACAGATCCGCCATGATCGTTTGGTTCGCCGGTGGTGGTACGGGTGGTCATCTGTACCCGGGACTCGCGATAGCGCGTGCGCTGACCCGACTCGCGCCCTCGGTGCGACCATTCTTTATCGGCGCCAAACGTGGGATCGAGCGCGAGGTGCTACCGCGGGAGAACTTTCCGTTCGAGTTGCTCGATCTGCACCCGTTGTATCGCCCACGGATTTGGCTCAACTGGCGCACGCTTCGTGGCGCCGTCGGTGCGTGGCGGCGGCTCTCGGCGTTGGAACGCCCGACGCTCGTTGTGGGCACGGGGGGGTACGCCTCCGCGTTGGCGCTTGCGTATGCCGAGCTCCATAGGATCCCGTTTGTCGAGCAAGTCGCCGATAGCCATCCGGGCCTAACAGCCCGCGCGTTTAGTCGTGGCGCGCGCGAAGTCTACCTCGGCTATCCTGAAGCCGAGCGATATCTGCCGCGCAAGAGTGGGGAGCCATTTTTCGACACGGGAAACCCGATCGAGCCGCCCCCCAATCCACGCCCGGCACGGACGGCCGCCCGGGTCGCGTGGGGGTTTCCGCCCGAAGGCGGCACGGTGCTCCTCGTCTTCGGCGGCAGCCAGGGTGCCCGGGCGCTGAACGCCGTCGTTGACGCCTGGCTCAGTCGCGGGATACCGGACTCGCTGTATGTGATCTGGGGTACGGGCAAGGCCCATTTCGACGCGCACCGTGCGCGCGCCAGCGCGCGGGTGTGCGTGCGGCCTTACTTGTCCCCAATCGCCGATGCATATGCGGCGAGTGATGTCGTGCTGGCGCGGGCAGGCGCCATGACGACCGCGGAGCTGTGTGCTTGGGGGCTTCCCATGGTGCTGGTGCCGCTGCCAACGGCGGCCGCCGATCACCAGACCGCCAACGCGCGCGCGCTGGCTGCTGCGGGCGCGGCGGTGCACGTCCCGCAATCGGAGCTGACGCCCGAGCGGCTGGACGGCGTCGTGCGCGAGGTTGTCCTCAATGCCGAGCGACGGAATCTACTCGCGGCGGCGGCTCGTGCGCGCGGGCGGCCCGACGCCGCCAACCACATCGCGGGACGGATACTTGCCCTGCTAGATTAGCGTCGTCATGCCCCTTCTGGACCCGGCGGATAGCCGCCCCATTCACTTCATCGGGATCGCCGGCGCGGGAATGAGCGCATTGGCTGACTTGTTCGCCCGTCGCGGCGCGCGGGTCACGGGATGCGACGCATCCACGGGCGGCCATGATCCAGCGCACCTGCAGGGTGTTCGTGCCGTCGTCGTATCCTCGGCGATTCGGCACGACCAGCCCGAAGTCGTCGCCGCGCATCAGGCTGGACTGCCGGTGATCCGTCGCGCGGAGGCGCTGGCCGAGGCGGTGGCGGGTGGCACCGTCATCGGCATCGCGGGAACGCATGGGAAAACGACGACGACCGTCATGACGACCGAGGCGCTGACCGCTGCGGGCAAGGCGCCGACCGGGGTTGTCGGAGGGCGTGTCGCCGAGTGGGGGGGCAATCTGCGATTTGGCGGTCTCGATCTGTTCGTGGTCGAGGCAGACGAATACGATCGCTCATTCCTTGCCTTGACGCCGACGATCGCCGTCGTGACGAACGTCGAAGCCGATCATCTCGATATCTATCGCGATCTCGACGATATTCGCTCGGCGTTCGCGACGTTCGTGCGTCCGGCGCGCTGGATCATTCTCTGCGCCGACGACCCCGGCGCGAACACCCTCCCGACGCCAAATACCGCCGAGATTCTGCGCTACGGCGTAACGTCCTCTGACGCACGTCTGGCCGCGCTCGATGTAACGCTCACGGCCACCGGGTCGACGTTCGCGGTCGCGTATGATGGTGACCGCCTGGGCGCCGTGGAGCTCCACGTTCCGGGCGTACACAACGTGCGCAACGCGCTCGCGGCCATCGCCTGCGGCATCGCCGAAGGCGTGCCGCTCGACGCGATGCGACCGGGACTCGCGGCGTTCCACGGAGTGGAGCGGCGGTTCCAGCGCCTGGGTGAGGCGCGTGGAGTCACGGTGGTCGATGACTATGCGCACCACCCGACCGAGATCCGCGCGACGCTCGATGCCGCGCGCGCGGCGTTTCCGGGCCGGCGCATTGTCGTCGCGTTTCAACCGCATCTCTTCTCGCGCACGCGGGATTTCGCGAGCGATTTTGGACGTGCTCTGGCGAAAGCGGACGTCATTTTCTTGACCGAGATCTATCCTGCGCGTGAACAGCCGTTGCCGGGCGTGACGTCTGAGCTCATCGCGAAAGCGGCAGCGGACGCAGGTCGACCCGTGGCGTGGCGTGGAAACCGGGGTGATCTCGCCGGGGCGCTGGCCGCCGCCGTACGAGGCGGTGATGTCGTGCTGACACTCGGTGCGGGTGACATCACGCGGACCGGACCCGAGCTGCTCGCGGCGTTGCGGCCGAATGGGGCCGCGGCATGACGCGCACGCGCGTGGTGCTCCTCGGTCTGCTGGGCGTGGTCCTCCTCGCATCGCCGTGGTGGGGACGCCGCGCGCTGCGCGCGCTCGCGTATTTTCACGTGCGGTCCGTGCAGGTCGTCGGCGCCCACTATCTGGCAGCCCGAGACGTCGTCGCCGCGATGCGAGTCGATACCAATGCGTCCACATGGGACGATCTCCGGCCGTATGCTTCGCGCGTGAATACGTTGGCACTGGTGCGACACGCGGACGTGGAGCGGGAGTTGCCCGGGACGCTCGTCGTGCACGTGACCGAGACGGCGCCAGTCGCGATGGTGCCGGGTGCGGGCGGGCTCCGGGTATACGATGCGCGGGCGCGGGTGCTGCCGATCGACCCGGCGAGAGCCGATGTCGACGTGCCGGTCATCGATCGGCCGGACGCCGTGGTCACCCGCCTGCTCGGCGGCGTGGAGGCGATGAGCCCCCGCCTGTTCGCGCGGATCAGCTCCGTGAGTCGCTCTGGCGAGCAGATCATCGTGCAACTGGATCGGGGCGTGGTCAGGGCGGGCATCGACGTCACGCCGGAGCGCCTCGCGGGAGCGGGACTCGTGGCTGCGGATCTCGATCGGCGCGGGCAGCATTACACGGAGCTCGATCTCCGCTATCGCGATCAAATCGTGGCGAGGCTCCAGTAATGGCGACCGCCGAGCGGTTGATCGCGGGGCTCGATATCGGCTCGGCGAAGACGACGGCGCTCATCGCCGAGGTCGTCGGCGAGCTGCCGCGCAGTCCGCAGATCAAGGTGCTGGGGGTCGGTCGGGCACGCACGACCGGCCTTCGGCGCGGCGTCGTCGCCGACATCGAGGAAACCACGCGCTCGATCCGCAAGGCCATGGAAGACGCCGAGCGGATGGCTGGGCAGCATGTGACCGAGGTGTATGTCGGGATCGCCGGGGAGCACGTGCGGGCCATGACGTCGACGGGCGTCGTCGCCGTGAACGGCGAGGAGATCACGAAGCAGGACGTCGAGCGCGCGAACGATGTGGCGCGCGCGCAGGCGGTGCCGACCGATCGCGAGTTGCTGCACGCGATCCCGCAGGAGTACACGGTCGACAAGAACCAAGGGATTCGAGACCCCGTCGGGATGATCGGGACGCGACTCGAGACCGAGATGTATCTGGTGACGATTGGGGCATCGCCGGCCATGAACCTGCGCAAGGCCGTGGAGCGCGCCGGCTACAAAGTGCGCGAGCTGGTACTGGAGCCACTCGCGTCAGCGCTCAGTGTGCTGACGGAGGACGAGAAAGAGCTTGGCGTCGCGCTCGTCGAGATGGGCGCCGGATCCACCGACCTCGCGATCTTTCACGAAGGCAAGATTCGTCACCTGGGCACGATCGCATTCGGCGGCAATAGCGTCACGAATGACATCGTGCTCGGGCTCAAGGTGACGCCGGACGACGCCGAGCGCTTGAAAGAACGCTATGGCTGCGCCTATGAATCGGCGTCAGATCCGAACCTCGTGATTCCGTTGCCCGGGACCGCCGCGCAGGGCGAGCGCGCCATCGATCATGGGTCGCTGACGCACATCATCCATCAGCGCGTCGACGAGATCTTCGATCTGGTCCAGCGCGATATCACAAATGCGGGGTATGCGCGGCGGCTGAGCTCTGGCGTCGTGCTCACCGGGGGAGCCGCGGCGCTCCCTGGCATTGGCGACCTGGCCACCGACGTTTTCGGTATTGGTGTCCGAGTCGGCGCACCCGGTTCATCCCTGACCGGCCTCACCGATTCCGTGGACGCGCCACGGTTTTCAACCGTGACCGGCCTGGCCCTTTATGGGGCTCATCGCATGGCGCTCGGCGGTGAGACCCGTCGGCAGGGGATCGGGGCACCTGGAGTGGACAAGCTCATCGAGCGCGTCCGGGTCTGGCTCCAAGATTTTTTCTGATTTCCGATTGTGGATAACTTGCGGGTAACCGGCTGACCGTTAATTCGTCATCACGCTGGCAGAAATCTTGTTATATTGCCGCGGCCCAACAGGGACCGCCCGAAGTTATCCACATTAGCTTGGCACTCGCGATGATCTTCGAGTTCGAGGAGAGCGCGTCACAAAACGCCCGAATGAAGGTGGTGGGCGTGGGCGGCGGAGGCGGCAACGCCGTCAACCGCATGATCGAGGAGCACCTGGAAGGCGTTGAGTTCATCTCGGTGAACACCGACGCACAGGCGCTGCTGAACTCGAAGTCCGACGTCAAGATCCAGATCGGCAAGAAGCTCACCCGAGGCCTCGGCGCAGGCGCGCGTCCGGAAATTGGGCGCCAAGCCATTGAAGAAAGCAAAGAAGACGTGCAGCGCTCGCTCGTCGGCGCCGATCTCGTGTTCATCACCTGCGGCATGGGTGGCGGGACGGGAACTGGCGCGGCGCCCGTCATCTGTGAGCTCGCCCGGCAAGCTGGCGCGCTGACGGTCGGCATCGTGACCCGGCCTTTCTTGTTCGAAGGCAAGAAGCGCATGCGTCAGGCCGATAGCGGCATTAACGAGATGCGCAACAACGTCGACACGATGATCGTCGTGCCGAATGAGCGGCTGCTCGCGGTGGTTGGGAAAGGCATTCCGTTTCAGGACGCGCTCAAGAAGGCCGACGAAGTCCTGCTGCACGCAACGCAAGGCATCTCGTCGTTGATCAGCGTGACCGGTCTCGTGAACGTCGACTTCGCCGACGTGAGAACCGTCATGCAGGCCGGCGGAAGCGCCTTGATGGGGACCGGCATCGGGAAGGGAGAGAATCGGGCGATGGAAGCGGCGCAGCAGGCCATCTCGTCGCCGCTGCTCGACAACATCTCGATCTCCGGCGCGACCGGCGTGCTCGTGAACATCACGGGTGGGGCGGATCTCACGCTCGGCGAAGTGCATCAGATCAACGAAATTATTCACGATGCGGTCGGCGATGACGCCGAGATCATCTTCGGCGCGGTGCACGAGCCGGCCATGCAGGGTGAGATCCGGGTGACCGTCATCGCGACCGGGTTCGACGGGATTCGGGCGGCCGGCGTGCCGCAGATTCAGAAGAGTCCGCCGGTGCTGCCGTTCCCGACCCAGCGGCAGCAGCAGGTCCCCCGTGCGTCGCGGCCGGCGATCGCCGAAATTCCGCGGCGCGCGAGTGAGCCGCGCACGAGTGATCAGGATCTCTCGGATATGGAGATTCCGACGTTCATCCGGAGGCAGATGGATTGAGAGCGATCGGCGCGCGCGCGATCAC
>DATHNL010000003.1:0-10080 GCA_035486035.1 Gemmatimonadaceae bacterium | reverse complement strand
CGGGCGACCGTCGTGTGATAGTGCACGGCGATGAGGCCGAGCGACTCGCCCTTCTTCACGATGTGGATGCTGCCGCGACCGGACGAGCCGTAGCGCTCGATCGAAGGATCCGGGACATCCAGCGAGGCCGCGACAACGGCATCACTCGGTACCATCACGACCTCGCCCACGGGGATGCGGCCGGATTTCGTGTGCGGGGTCTTCGGGTTGTAGGCCGCGACTTGCCGGCTCGTGAGCCCGGCGCGGTGCGCGATCGTCGCGAACGAGTCGCCCTTCTTCGCCTCGACGCGCGTGACGCCCGTGCGTTGCCCCTTCGTCAGCCCGGCGAACGCCGAGTCGAAACCGTCAGCGTTCCCCGTCGGCACGCGCACGAGAAATGAGTCGCGTGGCGGCGTCATGCCGCGCAGCACGAATGGGTTGAGATCGAGGATCGTGCTGGTCGGCACGTTGAGGGCCTTGGCAACCGCGGCGAGCGGCGTGGCGGGGCCGACGCGTACCGAGTCGTAGGCGTACGGCTCTTCGGGCGTGATGTGGAGCCCGTAGCGCGCGGGCTGCTTGGCGACGAGCGCCGCCGCGATGAGCTGCGGCACGTAGTCCTTGGTCTCGCTGCGGAGATACTTCTTGTCAGCCAGCGCGAAGAAGATGTCGTCGCCATTCTGGCCCTCGAAATCGCTCGCATAGCGGCTCAACCCGCGCGCGATGCGACCCGGGCCGCCATCGTACGCCGCGGCGGCGAGATACGGCGAGCCGAATTGATCTTTGAGATACTTGAGGAACTTGATCGCCGCATCGGTCGAGCGAACTGGATCGCGACGCTCATCGATCCACCAGTCGACGCGCAGTCCCGCGCCGCGCGCGGTCGACGTCATGAGCTGCCACATCCCGACGGCGGCGGCGGACGAGTACGCGTGCGGTGAGTAGCCGCTCTCGATCAGCGCCAGGTACGTCATGTCCTCGGGCAAGCCCGCGGCGTGGAGCTTCGCGCGGATCATGGGCTCGTATCGCGTGCCGCGCTGGACGCGCTCTTCGAAGTGATCACGCGCCTCGCCGGCGAAGATCGAGACGAAGTGCGCGACGCGCCGCTGCGTCTCGTATGACTTGACGTCCATATCCCAGTGCACCGCCGCCGACTCGGCCGGGGTCGTCGCCGTGTCGAGGGTGGGGCTCTTAGACGAGTCGCCGAAAACAGACGTGTATTCTTTGGCGATCTCGATGGTTGGGACCATCGTGTCGGGCGGCGGCGAGGGCGCCTGGGCCGGCTCCGTGGCCGGGGACGGCATTGGGGCCCCCGATGACGCCACAGGGGCCGGTGGAGCCGCTGGCGGGGCGTGGTGCCCACCACAGGCCACCACCGCCGAAAAAGCGACCAGAAGGGCGATACGGCGCATCTTGGCCTGCCGTACCCCTGGTAGCTGGGTCCGGGTCCTTATAAACGAGCTCAACGGGTCGAGATGAAGTTGCCGAGGATACGGTTCGTCGCGTTCAATACAGCGACGACCGCGGCACGGACGGGGTCTTGCTCGGCAAGATAGCTGCCGAGGAGCCGAGTGGGCCCTTCGCCCTTCCGAAGGCCGACGGCTACGATCACGATATTGGCGTCGAACGCCCGTAACGCCTTGATACCGGCCAGCTCGAACGCCAACGCGCCGCCAGCAAAGCTTTCCAGTGCGTGGAGGGCCGCTTCGGCCGCGACCCTGAGGTCGCCCATGGGACTCGACTGCCCCGTTGCCCGGCCAACCACGGAAACCCCGTCGAGCCACTCGAGCTCGACTTCGGCCGTACATAACCCCGATGGGGTCCGCGCAAATCGGAAGTTCGAGAACCTGAGCCGTTCACGCTTGAGCTGCGCCGCTAACGGCGTCAGTGACTTCGGTTCCGGGATGCGCTGGGGGGAGGCCATCACCCCACATCACGACCGAAACCCGGATGTCGCAACTATAAGCCGTCGCTCAGCGAACAACCGCGAAGACAACGAGGTCCGTAACGATCGCGATCGTCTGACCCGCCAGTACGTCGCTCGGGTAATGAACACCCAAACACACGCGCGAGAACCCGACGAGCGTCGCCAGCGCGACGAGCGGCAATGCGAGCATTGGGAACGCCATCGCGTACGCGAGCGCGACCGCCATCGCCGCGGTCGCATGACCCGACGGGAAAGAAAACTCGTCCGGCACGCGGACCAGCGACTCGTGCCCGAGCTCCTCGGTCGGCCGCACGCGTAACACGTTGCGCTTGAGGATCTGTACGATCACATGCGAAATCGCGAGTCCGAGAAACGCCCGGAACGCCGCCGCCCGCAGGGTGGCGCTCGCGGCGAGCAGCGGAACGGTTGCCGCCGCCACGCTGCACCAGAGGCCTCCCATGTGCGTCACAACAATCCAGGCGCGACGGCCTGCCGTTGACCGATCGATAGTCCAGCGGTCGAAGAGGGCCCGATCGCGTGCATCCAGACGCTGAAACAGCGAGGTCGCCATGGCCTAAAGGTTAGTAGTGTTGCGTGACATCAACACCTGACACCAGCAACAAACACGTAACGTAGCCTCTGTAAGTCTTGCAAAATGCCTTATGCCGCCGCCGCTGCTGCCGTAAAGGCCTCAGTAAGCACCCGTCCGGTATAGGAAGCAGGCCGGGCCACTCCGAGTGCCCATAACAGCGTGGCCGGGATATCGAGCAACGTGACTGGAGTCGAGAGCTCGCATGGCTCGATGCTCGCTCCGGATAACATGACAGGAATCGTCCGATCCAATGGATGGTCACTATCGTGGTCATTCGGAACCGCGCCACCTCCGCCGTGGTCGGCGAACGCGATCAGCACCGTCGCCGGATCCCGGGCGGGATCGAGCTCGGTGACGAGCGCGCCAACTCCCGCGTCGAGGGCCCGTGCAGCTCGCTCATACTCTCGTGACATCCACCCGTGTTCGTGTCCCGCGCGATCCGCGTCCGGCCAGTGCATGAGCACAAGACCACGACGTTGGGTCCGGAGCGTTGGTTTCGCAGCCTCGAGAATATCGAGCGCACCCACGCCCTTGAAATGCACCTCGCCCACGCCGAGGTGTCGGGCGATGCGCTTGGACAAGCCCGCGTACAAGCGGGGTACTGAATGCACAAAAGCCGATGTCGGATATCCGGCATCGGCTAGAACACGAGGGAGAAGGTGGATAGGTCCTCGCGATCGCGGAATATGGAAGCGATCGCTCTCCAGGCCGTGGTACTGGGGCGGCGCGCCGCTCAGGATCGACGCCATCGCAGCAGCAGTGACGCTGGGACTGACCGAGCTTCCGGCCATCGTCGACGCGCTCGCGGCGGACAGCCCTCGGATATGAGACAGACTATAGCGTTCAATGGCGTCCGGGCGCAGGCCGTCGAGTACGACCAGGACAACTCGTCGGACGTCTGTGGGACCGGTCATGGCGGCTCCATCACGGGTGGGATACATTGCCGCGCGCGCAGCGCGCAACTCTCATCCGCTACATAACTTCGCGATTTGGGGTAATGGATACCACCATGGCGCGCGACAGATGCGTAACGCTTCGATGACTTTTCCCATGCGAGTACTGTTCTGCACCGATACATACCCGCCGCAAGTGAACGGTGTGTCCGTCGTCACGGCCCTCTCCGCCGCGGGGCTCGGTGCGCGCGGCTGGGAGTGCGCTGTCGTCGCGCCGAGCTACCCGGCCGAGGAGACTGACGTCTTCACCGAGCACGCGCGGAATGGACAACTCCAGGTGCTCGCGATTCCGAGCCTGCCTTTCCCTTGGTATCGCGACATTCGCCTCTCGGCTCCCTCGTATTTTTCCGTCCTCCAGCTGGCCCGTCGATTTCGGCCCCATCTCATTCACAGCGAGACCGAGTTCGTCATCGGGCGCATGGGGCAGCTCGTTGGCGCCACGCTCGGCATCCCTCGCGTCTCGTCCTATCACACGGACTTCAGTCGCTACACCGCCGAGTATGGGGTTGGCTGGCTGCGGAAGCCGGTCATGAGCTACATCGCGCGCTTTCATCGCCGGAGCTTGCGGACCTACACGCCATCCGGGCCGTCGCGAGAGGATTTGCTCAAGAATGGGGTACGCGACGTCGAGGTCTGGGGGCGCGGCGTCGACATCAATGTGTACTCGCCGAAACACCGGAGCGCGTCGCTGCGCGAACGCCTACAGCTCGGAGATCGGTTCACGTTTCTCTACGTGGGGCGGTTGGCGAACGAGAAGAACGCCGAGATGATCGTCGAGGCATACGCACGCGCCGTCACGACGTTGCCACCCGATAGTACTCGGCTCGTGATCGCGGGTGCGGGACCGAAAGAGGCCGCTGTACGGGCAGCGGCGCCTGAGGGTGTGATTTTCCTGGGTTACCTCGATCGCCACACCGAGCTGCCGGCGCTGTATGCATCGAGCAATGCGTTCCTGTTCGCATCGCTGACCGAGACGCTCGGCTTAGTGGTCCTCGAAGCCATGGCCTCTGGCCTACCGGTGATTGCCGCGCCAGCGGGAGGGGTGGCGGATCATCTCCGCGATGGCATCAATGGCATCGCCTATCCACCTAACGATGTCGAACAGATGGCGGCGGCTATCGTGTCGCTGGCGACGGATCCGGAGCGGACGAGACGCTTGAGCGAGGGTGCACGGCGCACCGCCGAGGCGCTCTCGTGGGACCACGAGCTCGATCGCCTCGATATCAGCTATCGCGAAGTGCTGTCAGGGCAGGAACGCGCGGTCGAGCGCGTTGTTCGGGTGGGACTCACTGAAGTGCGTGACGAGTAGGCCACCGCAGATCCCGATGCCGGCGCCCGCGAGCACATCGCTCAACCAGTGCCTCCCGAGGTAGACGCGGGCCAACCCCGCCGTGCCGGCGGCACCGTACGCGACCGGCCCCACCCACCCCGCGTGGTGCCACCACCGCGCGCTCTCCGCGCTCAAGACCGCCGCGAGCGCAAACGCGGCCGTGGCGTGCGCCGACGGAAATGACCCCTGATCATCGTGGCCGAGGCCCCCGCCCGGATGAAACTGGTAGGGGTCATCGGGACTGATGGTCGGACGCGAGCGGCCCAGTGCGATCTTCAAGGCGCCGGTCACGAGCTCACTCAGGAAGATCGCCTCACCGCCGTGGAATCCGATCTCGGCCAAGCCACGATCGTGACCCACCTGCCCCGCGACATAGGTGCCGAGCAGGAGCCCGGCTGTCCCCGGCAGTATCAGGAAGCTGATCGTGCTCGCCGAACGATGCAGTGGCACGTTCGATTGGAGCGCTGGCTGCTTCATGAAGTCGTGCATGCGGCCGTCGAGCGGAGCCAGGGCGACCGCGCTCAGCAGGAACACGCCACCGACTTCCAGATCGCTGGCGCGCTGCGCGTATACGCGCTCCGGCAGGCCCGCCAATGCGATGACCAGAAGCCAGCGCGTCACGCGCGGATCACTTCGTGCCGAACAGTGAGGTTGTCGACGCGGCCCAAGTCAACCGTGACGCCGATGCCCGGCTTGTCCCTCGGCACCCTGACCATACCCTCGGCGTCCATCGTCCACTCGGGCGTCACGATGTCTCGCTCCCAATACCGCGCGCTCGGACTCAGGTCGCCTGGCAGCTTGAAGTTGGGCAGGGACGCGAG
The DNA here is from genome assembly GCA_035486035.1 of Gemmatimonadaceae bacterium. Taxonomy (GTDB): domain Bacteria; phylum Gemmatimonadota; class Gemmatimonadetes; order Gemmatimonadales; family Gemmatimonadaceae; genus DASRDS01. The sequence continues at coordinate 4,481 of DATHNL010000003.1, read as the reverse complement.
CGCCACGTTATAGGCGCGCCCTACCCCGCTCTCCAGCATACCACCACACCACACCGGAACGTTGGCGCGCTCGCAGGTGTCGTGAATGGCTTTCGATACGGAGAACCCGCCGACCCGGCCCGGTTTGATATTGATGATCCGGCCCGAGCCCAGCGTCAGCATGTCTTCGGCGCGATCGAGACTCGTGATCGACTCGTCGAGACAGATTGGGGTCGAGAGTCGGCGTTGGAGTGCGGCGTGACGTACCAAATCGTCCTGGCCCAGCGGCTGCTCGATCATGATGAGGTCGAATGCGTCGAGCTTCGCCAGATGATCCGCCTGAGCCAGCGTGTACGCTGAGTTGGCATCGGCCATGATGTGGGCTTCGGGGCCGAGTGCCTCTCGAACGGCACCGACATACTCGACATCTTTCCCCGGCATGATCTTGAGCTTGATCTTTCGATAGCCGTCCGATCTCGCGGCACGAGCGCGGGCAACGAGTGCATCGGGATTCGCCTGAATACCGAGGGAGATTCCGGTGACGATTCGATCGCGAGTGCCGCCGAGGAGGTGAGACAGTGATACACCCGAGCGGCGCGCCGTGAGGCCCCACGAGCCCATCTCGATCGCGGCTTTGGCCATCGAATGGCCGCGCAGATCGCGATCGAGCGCGGGGGCGACGTCCGCGGGCGAGGCGAATTCGACGCCGAGCACGCGTGGGGCGAGCCATGAGGTGATCGCCATCCACGCCGTCTCGACTGTCTCGGACGTGTAGTTTGGATGCTCGCCCGCGACACATTCAGACCATTCGACCGTGCCGTCGGCGTCGCGGAGCTCGAGCAGGAAAATCCGGCGCTCACTCACGACGCCCGAGGAGATCCGGAACGGCTCGCGGAGCGGCAAGTGCAGCTCGCGCAGCGTGATCTGTTGGAGTCTCATACTCTCGAGAGGATATAGTGGGTGCTATCGAACCCGCTCACGCGTAGTCCCGAGGCGAACGCGCGCTCGAACTCGGCCCGTGCCGCCGGGATTTCTATACGACCCTCTTCAGGGCCGTAGCGGCGCGGCGCATGGCCATCAAGGCACCAGCGAACGATGAACCGATCCGTGCCCGGCCCATACATGTCCGGTACGTATTCGGTCACCTCGGCGCCCAGCACATTCAAATTCAGGTGGGCGTTGCGCGCGATCTGCGGATCGTACGTCCAGTACATGGTTTTGATACCCATCGCCAGCACCGCATCGCGTTGAAAGCGCTTGAGCGCTCGTCCGATCCCACGATTGCGGGCGTCGGCGTGCACGGCCAACATGTCGGACCAGTGCACGATGTCACCGGCGATGACCCCGGACACGCCGAACACGAAGCCGAGCATCGGCCCCGCGCCATCGAACGCACCGGCCAGGATGCCGCCGAGCTTCTGCGAGACGAGGAGCATCGGGTACGGCACGACCCAATCGGCGCCCCAGGTCTCGCGCTGCATGCGCACGCAGGCGTCGAGATCCTCGGCGCCCGACAGATGCCGGACGGTAATCACCGCCGGGCGATCGCGAGATGTTCGAAATCGATATTGCCGATCCGATATTTCTTCGGCTCGCCGAAGTCGAAATGCCACCATTCGGCTTCGTACACGTGGTAGCCTTGCTGCTCCATGAGCCGGCGCAAAAAATCGCGGCGCCACCGTTCGAGCGACGTGCCGCCCGGATAGTACGCATAGCTCCGATCCGACATCTCGTCGTACCCACCGGTCATCTGCACTTCCTTCCCGCTCGTGGTGTCGAATAGCGTAAGGTCGACGGCGCTCCCCCGATTGTGATTGGAGCCTTGCTGCGGATCGGCGACGAAGACCTTGCCTTCCGGCGGCGTCGCATCCCAGAACAGCTTCGTCACGTGCCATGGCCGGTAGGCATCGTGAATCAATAGACCATACCCCTGCCGTCGCAACGCACGGTTGACGCGCACCAGCGCCTCGGCGGCGGGGCGCTGCAAGTACGCTTTCGCCTCGGTGTACACAGGCACGCCGAGAAAGTTGTTGCTCGTGGCGTAGCGGATGTCGAGCTTGATCGTGGAGTCGAGCGACGTGACGTCCACGAGGTCGGTCGGGTTGAACGAGCCAGACTCCGCCGGCGGCTGAGCCGCGAGCGCGGCGCGGCGGAGTTCCTCGATCGACCGCACCGGCGTGATGCGGAATTGAGACCCGTCGTCCGGTCCGAGCATCCGCCGATCATAGCTGACACCGCCCACGACCGCCGTCGAGGCCTTCGCGTTCGCGCCCCGGATAAACGTGACCTGCTCACCATCGTACAGGCCCCACTCCGGGAACGCGTACGTGTCGAGATCACCGACCTGCGTGAGCGGATACTCCTGGAACCAGTCGACGAGCGCCATCAATCGACCGCCGCGCTCGAGGATGATGAGCGAGTTGTAGTCCCCGCCGTACTCGCCGATGAGTCCCACCCAGCGGGGGCTGACCGGCGTCGGTTGCGGAATCTCGGCCCGCCACAACGTGTCGCGGTCCACGATGAGCGCGAAGCCGAGCGGGTACACGCGATTGCCGAACCCGAGCCGATCGTCGGTAATCAGCGTGTCGTTGGCGATGGCGCGAAGCTCCAGGCGTTCCCCGCCCCGCGCGGAGCGTGCGTACAGCGCGCCTTCCTGTGCTTCGAGATAGATGCCGCGGGTCCCAGAGTGATACCAGCCGTCGAGACGGGCCGCGGTCTGCGGCGGGACGGCCGCGTAATCCGCCGGGGTCTCGAGTGGCTGTCCCCCGCGGTGCGCGAGCATCAGTCGCAGTGCCGTGTCCGAGATGCGCGTCGCGACCGGACCCGTCCCATCGAGCGTGCAGATGACGACCACACCCAACCGGTCCTCGGGCAAGAGCGCGATATCGGTCGCGAACCCGTAGACCGAGCCCGTATGGCCCACGCGACGATGCCCGTCGAGCGACGAGATCGCGAAGCCGAGCCCATAGCGCACGCCCCCCTCGACGGTCGTGTCGTATTGCGGCCGCCACATCTCGGCCAGCGTCGCCGGTGCGATCACCGGCCCGTGCGGACCGCGACCCCACGTGAACAACGCGCTGATGAACCGCGAGAGGTCGGTCACGCTCGAGTACATCCCCATCGCGGGAGACTCGCCAATGGGAAACGTCGGCGCGGGGAATCGCCGCCCCTCGTACGTCCACATCGTGCCGGCGGCGAGCAAGGGTACCATGTCGGACGTGAGCGCGAATCCGCTGTGCCGGAAGCCGAACGGGGTCAGGACTTCGCGGTCCATCCACTGCGCGAACGGAACGCCTTGGGTGCGCTCGATGGCGTAACCAGCCGTGGTCGCGCTCGCGTTCGAGTATTTCGTGTGCGATCCGGGCCGATAGACCAGGGCCACCTCGTTGAGGCTGGCGACGGTCGCCGCCAGCGTCGGCGTCGTCGAGTCCACGTAGCTGCCGACGGGCGACTCCAACGGGAGACCCGCGCGGTGCGTCATCAGCTCGCGCAGCGTCACCGGTGGCGGGCCCGTGAACGGGTCGTGCGGAGCGAATTCGGCGAGGTAGCGACTGATCGGTGCGTCGAGATCGAGCTGCCCGCGCTCGACGAGATGCATCACGCCGATGTCCGTGAACAGCTTGGAGACGGACCCGACGCGATAAATGGTCGCGGCCGTGGCTTTCGCCGAATCCTTCGCGTTCGCGACGCCGAACCCGCGCGCCCACACGATCCGCTGATCGTCGACCAGCGCGATCGACAACGCCGGAATATCCTTCTCGGCCAACTCGCGCTGGATGAACGGCTCGAGCGCAGCAACGACTCCGCCGTAGCCATCGGCCGCCGCCACTGTTGCCGCATCAGGCGGTCCCTGCGCCACACACATGGCACTCGGGACGGCGGCGAGCACGAGAATCCAGATCGCGCGCATGACTATCCGGAAGTTACCGGCCGCGCTAAAATTGCGCATGCCAAACGCCCGACTCTCGTGTCTCTTCGTCTGCGCGCTCGCCGCGACGCCCACGCTCGGCGGTGCCCAGATCACCCAGGCCGAGTACGCCGCCCGCCGCGACGCGATCGCCGCGCGGATCGACAGTGGAGTCTTCTTCATCGCCGGTGCTCGCGAGCCGGTTGACCATTACCCGCCGTTCAAGCAACGGGCGCCGTTCCGGTACCTGACCGGCTTTCTGGCACCCGACGCGTCCCTCGTGCTCGTCCGGCGTGGCGGGCATACGACGGCCACACTCTACGTGCAACCGTCGAACCCTCGGCGGGAGTTCTACACGGGCGAACGCATGTCGCCCGAGGCGATCATGCGCGAGACCGGCATGGCGTCGGCGCGCAATACGCGGCTCAAGGCTGATCTCGACTCCCTGGCCGGCTTGGGCCTGCCCCTCTGGGTCGCCAGCGACGCCGAGTCGGATGAATTCATCGCCGATGACTCGTTGAGCTTTGGCAGCGCGCTGGTGCGGACACTGCACGCGGCGCACCCCTCGCTCGTGGTCAAGGACGCGACGCAGGCC
>DATHNL010000002.1:0-5522 GCA_035486035.1 Gemmatimonadaceae bacterium | reverse complement strand
TGTCGAGATCGAGCTTCCCCTGCTCGACCTGCTGCATGACGGCCGTCCAGGTGAAGAGCTTGGAGATCGAGCCCGGTCGGAACAGCGTGCTCTCGGGGACGATCGGGCGCTTGTGGGCGACGTCCGCGTAGCCGTACCCTTTGGCGAACAACACCTTGCCATCTTTGACCACCGCGATGACGGCGCCCGCGATGTCGCCGTGGCCGACTTGCAACGGCATGAAGCCATCGAGGAAGGACTCGAGGTCCGCCGCGGTCAGCGGGACGGGAGCTTTCGGCGCGGGAGCCTGCGCGAGCAGAGTCCCAGCCACGCCCAAGCCAAGAACGCACCAGCGGAGAGCCATCGGAACCGTCCTCTCGGGAGGGGGTTGCGCCCCTCAGGCGCATGGGGCAATATGTGGCATCATGTATACAACTTGTATACGGCTTCTGCTAGCGGTGAGTTTCGTGACCGCCTGCGCCGCACCCGCTCCGTCGGGTTACGATCTCATTATATCAGGCGGCCACGTCGTAGACGGGACGGGAAACCCGTGGTTCGCGGGCGATGTCGCGATCCAAGGCGACCGTATCGTCCGAGTGGCGCCGTCAGGCGCCCTCGCCAATGCGAGCGCGAAGCGCCGCATCGATGCCACCGGACTCGTTGTCGCGCCAGGATTTATCGACATCCAGGGCCAATCGGATTCGGCCTTTCTCCTCGGCGATGGGAGAAATGTCAGCAAAGTCACGCAAGGGATTACGACCGAGATCCTCGGCGAAGGCTCGACGCCTGCGCCGAGCAACGCCCGGACGCTGGCGCTGGACTCGACGAGCGACACCACCTCGGCCCGCGTCGACACCACCTGGCGCGGGGAGCATGGATTCGGCAAGTGGCTGACCGCGATGGGGCAGCATGGCATCTCCGAGAACGTCGGCTCGTTCGTCGGCGCGGCCACGATCCGCATGTATGGCAAGGGGGCAGACACCGGCGCGCCGAGCTCCGCGCAGCTCGACACCATGCGCGCCGCGGTGCACCGCGCGATGGTCGACGGCGCCTTCGGCATGGCGAGTGCGCTCATCTACCCGCCGGGCGGGTATGCCGGCACCGACGAGCTGATCGCCGAAGCCAAAGAGATGGCGCCGTATCACGGCATCTACATCACCCACATGCGCTCCGAGGGCGACCATCTGGTTGATGGCGTCACCGAAGCCATGCGGATTGGTCGCGAGGGTGGCGTGCCGGTCGAGATCTACCATTTGAAGGCCGCGGGCGTAAGAAACTGGCCCACCATGGCAAAGGTGATCGGGATGATCGATTCGGCCCGCACCGCGGGACAGGATGTCGGGGCCGATATGTACCCATGGGAAGCCGGCGGGACCGCACTCGCGGCCTGTCTCCCGCCGTGGAGCGCCGCCGGCGACAGCCTGCTGCAGCGCGTCGCCGCGCCCGCCAGTCGCGCTCGCATCCGCGCCGATCTGCTCCGCACGAACACCCCCTGGGAGAGCCTCTGCCAACTCGCGACGCCGCACGGTGTCATGGTCGTGGGTCTCAAGGATCCCGCGGACAAAGCGTATGAGGGTCTGCGCCTCGACGAGATAGCCACCCGCGAGCACAAGGAGTGGCCTGACGCGCTCATGGATGTCGTGACGCGTGAAAAGGCGCAGGCCGCCGCCATGTTCTTCATTGCGAGCGAGAAGAACCTCGAGCTCCAGATGAGCCAGCCGTGGATCAAGTTCGGCACGGATGCCGATGGCTCGGACCCGGATTCGCTCAAGGGGCTGACGCACCCGCGCGCGTACGGAAACTATCCGCGGATTCTTGGACGCTACGTGCGCGAGAAGCACGTCCTCACGCTCGAGGATGCGATCCGCAAGATGACGTCAGCGGTCGCCGAGCGCCTCTCGATCCCGGATCGCGGGCTGTTGCGGGAGCAATACTACGCCGACGTGGTCGTCTTCGACCCGAACACGGTCATCGACAACGCGACGTACGACAAGCCGAGTCAGATCTCGTCGGGGATTCGCGAAGTATTCGTGAACGGCGTCGAGGTCGTTCACGATGAAAAGCACACCGGCGCGAAGCCGGGCCGCGTTATACGTGGCCCGGGCTCTGCAGGTGGCGGCTGAGGTAGTCGGCCGCCGCCTCGAAGAACCGGATCCAGCTGCGATAGAGCAGCAGGTCGTGTGTCTCGTCGGGGATGATCATCTGCTCGAAATCGACGTTCTGCGCGCGGAGCGCGGTGATCAACTCTGGCGCCTGCGCGTAGGGCACGTTGCGATCATCGTCGGCCTGGACGATCAGCACGGGAGAGCGCCAGCCGCGAACGGCCGCCATCGGTGACGACTGATACGCCGTCCGAGCCTCGTCGCGCGTGGTGTCGAAGGGCGGCGCGAAGAGGAACGCGCGCCAGTCATGGACACCAGCGTAATCGACGCCGGCGGCGAACAGGTCGGAGTAGCGCGAGAGCGCCTGTGCGGTCATGAGCCCTCCGTAGCTGCCGCCCCAAACGCCAATGTGCGCGGCATCCACGTCAGCCCGGTTCCGCAGATACAGCCCGGCGCCTTGGATATCCTGATTCTCGCTCGCGCCGTTCGCGCCGAAATTCGCCGGCTTGCGGAAATTGAGCCCGTAGCCAATGCCGCCACGATAGTTCACCGACAGCACGACAAAGCCCCGGCTCGCGAGATATTGGTTCATCGCGTACATGTAGCTATACGCATCCATCATGTGCCATCCGAGCAGCATCTGGCGAATCGGCCCGCCATGAAAGAACACGACCGCCGGATGACGGCCGCCGCCCGCTGGCACGAAGAGCTGTCCGTGAATCGCCATGCCGTCGCCCGATGAGAAGACGACTTGCTCGGGGACGACGAGCTTCGCCGCCGGGAAATCGGCCGGGATCGCCTCGGTTGCCAGATCGCGCACGGAGCTCGTGACGATGGCGGGATGCATCGGACGCCGCGCGTCCGAACGCAACACCGCAACGGTTTTCCCATCGCTCGCCACGACTGGATAGCTCTCGATCCCGGTCCCCGGCGTAAGCTCGACCGGCCGGCCGCCGCTTACCGCGACGCGCCATACGTGCTGGCGATCGATGTCGCTTTCGTTTCCGGCGTAGACGATGTCTTGCCGGTTTGGGTTCATCGACGCCGTGAAAATCTCGAAGTCGCCTGGCGTCAACTCGGTCGCGGCGCCACCCCGCGCGGCAATACTATAGAGGTGGAGCCAGCCCGACTTCTCCCACGGAAAGACAATCCGGTCGCCCGCGCTCCAGAACAGCTGATGGTCGGCCACGAGCTGCTGATAGAGGCTTCCGGAACCTTGGTCGGCTGTCCAAACCTGATGCCCGACGCCGGTCGCCGCGTCGGCGATCCAGATCGACCACGGACGCCCGGTGCGCCCCTCGAGAAAGAACCCGGGCCCTCCGGTGGGCACGCGCACAAACGCGAGGTCCGTTCCATCGGGCGACCACTCGGGGTCTCCATCGCGGTCCACGCTCGGCGCGAGCCACACGACCGATTTCGCGGCGACATCATAGACGCCCACGAAGTCGTGGTCACCGCGAGCGCTCACGAACGCCAGCTTGGATCCCTCAGGTGACCAACGGAGCGAGCCACTGCGACCCTTCTCGCTGATCAGCGTTTCGGTCTTGCCGCTGCCATCGAGATGCGCGGCCCAGATGTGACCGCCCGACTCGTACGCCACGATATCGCCCTTTGGCGAGACCGCCGCCCCGTGCCCGTCGCCGAGCTTCTTGGGCGCTCCTCCATGGACACTGATGGCGAATATTTCTTGCCCGAGATCGCCCGACGGCAGACTGAGCGGATTCGTTCGCGAACCAGGACCGAGGCTCCCGCGGGCGAAGACGATGGTCTCGCCGTCCGGGCTCCAGGCCAACTCGCCACGCTCCTGGCCGTCGTCTCCCGTGTATGACGTAACCGCCCGGGCCGCATATCCCCCATCGGCGCCGGGCTCGGCCACCCATACATTGCGGCTGCCCCTGGCGTTGAACACCCAGGCGATACGTCCTTTCGCCGGGGCAGCCGTCAGCTCCGTGGGGAAGGGCGCGCCGAGGGCCTGCTCGATCGTAAACGCGGGAGCTTGGGCAGCCAGAGGCGCGGCGAGCAGCACGACGAAAGCGAAGCGCATAGTCTCGGGTGGTGTTATAGTAGAGGACTTATGTATACACTCTGTATACTTCTGGCGCTAGCGCACGGCGTCCCAGCCGCCGATTCGAGCGTCCAAGTCACGTGGGGCGTACGGATCCCCATGCGGGACGGCATCGTGCTGAACGCGACCGTCTACGGTCCCGCCGCGGCGACCGCTCCGCTCCCCGTGGTCTTCGAGCTCACGCCGTACATCTCCGACACGTACCACGATCGCGGGATGTACTTCGCCCGCCACGGCTACCGGTTCGCCATCGTCGACGTGCGCGGCCGCGGGAACTCCGCGGGCACGGCGCACCTGATGGCCGATGCCAAAGATGGCTACGACATCGTCGAATGGCTCGCGCGCCAACCCTGGTGCAACGGCAAGGTCGCCATGTGGGGCGGCTCGTACGCGGGCGAGGACCAGTGGGCCACCGCGAAGGAGCACCCGCCGCACCTCGCCACCATCGTGCCCGCGGCAGCGGCGTACCCCAGTGTCGATTTCCCGTTCTACGCGAACGTGTTCGGTTCGTACGATACCCAGTGGCTCACCCTCGTGAGCGGCGTCACGCCGCAGGATCATCTGTTCGGCGAGAGCAGCTACTGGATCGACCGGTTCCAAGCGCTCTACGCGCGCCACCTGCCGTTCGCATCGCTCGATAGCGTCGTCGGGAATCACGAGACGGCGTTCCACGAGTGGCTCGCGCATCCCATTCCCGATGCGCATTGGGACTCGCTGGTGCCGACACCAGACCAATACGCCGCCATTCGCATGCCCGTGCTGACGATCACCGGGCACTACGATGGCGATCAGCGTGGGGCGCTCGAGTACTATCGCCGCCACCTGCAATCCGCCGGGGCCACGGCTGATCACTATCTGATCATCGGACCATGGGACCACGCTGGGACGCGCACCCCTCGCGATGAAGTCGGCGGACTCAAATTCGGCCCAGCGTCCCTCGTGGATCTCCCCGCGCTGCACGTCGCGTGGTATGACTGGACGATGAAAGGCGGCCCCAAACCCGAGTTTCTCAAGAAAAAGGTCGCCTATTATCTCCCGGGCACAGGCGCCGAGATCTGGAAATATGCCGATAGCCTCGGCGGTATCGGGGCGCACCCGGAGCCGCTCTATCTCGGCGGGCACTCGATCGACGCCTTCTCGTCGGGCACACTGGGTTCGCAGAAGGAGACCGGCGCAGATCATTGGACCTACGACCCGTTAGACACCCGCCCGGGCGATGAGCTCGAGCGCACCGACATCGACAACACGACGACCGATCAACGATACGCGTTGAACCTGTACGGCGCCGGCGTCGTCTATCACACCGCGCCATTTGCCGAAGCGACGGAAATCACCGGGTGGCTGCACCTCACACTCTGGCTCGCCATGGATGTACC
>DATHNL010000001.1:0-10499 GCA_035486035.1 Gemmatimonadaceae bacterium | reverse complement strand
CCTCCCGCTCATCGTCCTGAACATCAACACGCCTCACTCCGTCGCCCGCGCCCTGCGCGGGGACATCGACGGGACCATCGTCGACTCATGAGCCCTCCACCGACCATCCCGCAGATCCTCAAGGACACCAAAGCCTCGATGGACAAGGCGCTGGAGAACGCGAAGAAGGAGTTCACGTCCATCCGCACCGGCAAAGCGAGCGCGTCGCTCCTCGACACGGTTCGCGTCGAGGCCTACGGCCAATCGATGCCGCTCAACCAGCTGGCGAGCGTGAGTGCGCCCGAGCCACGGCTCCTGCTCGTGACGCCTTGGGACAAGGGGCAGACCCACGCGATCGAAAAAGCGATTCGCGAGTCGGAGCTCCAGCTCAACCCGCAGAATCAGAGTGGCGTGATCCGGGTGCCGATCCCCTCACTCAACGAGCAGCGGCGCAAAGATCTCGTGAAAGTCGTGCACAAGCTGGCCGAGGAAGGCCGCATCGGCGTCCGTCACGCACGAACCGAAGGGCGCGATCGCTTGAAGAAGCTCGAGAAAGTCTCCGAAGACGACGTCAAGCACGGCGAGCGCGAGCTGCAGAAGCTCCATGACGACTTCATCGGCAAGGTCGACGAGCTGGTCAAGCATAAGGAAGCTGACATTCTGGAAGTCTGAGTGAGCAGCTTGGCTCAGTCACGGCCCGCGATGTCGGAGCTTGCACGCCGGGTGCTGTTCGCGGTGGTCGCCGCTCCGGCGACCGTGTGGCTGATCTACCTCGGTGGCCCCTACCTCGGCATCCTCTCGGCCACCGCCGCCGCGCTCGGCGCCTGGGAGCTGTATCGCATCGCCCGCGCCGGCGGCGTCGATCCGATCGACTCGGTGGGGATTCCGTTCTCCGCGCTGCTGCCACTCCTGGCCTCGCTCGCGCCGCGAGGCGTCTTCACGCTCGACCTCGGCGCCAGCGCGGTGGCCGTGCTGATCATGTTCACGCTCGCGATCTGGCTGCGCGGTGCAGGGCAGCGCCCGCTGTCGGCCGTCGCCGTCACGCTGTTCGGTGTGGTCTACACGGGTGGGATGCTGAGCTTCGGCGTCGCGATACGCTATCACAACTACGCGGTCGGCCGTATATCGGGCACACTGCTCTTGCTGCTGCCAATTCTGCTCACGTGGATGAACGACATCGGCGCATACGCCTTGGGGCGTCTGTTCGGGCGCCGCAAGCTGATGCCGACCGTAAGTCCCGGGAAGACCGTCGCCGGCGCCGTCGGCGGCATCGTTGTCGCCGTCGTGTTCTGCTGGGCGTACGTGCGATGGATTTTGGCGCCCTACGGCGAGTTGGGCATGGCCCCGTGGGCCGTCGCGCTCGTCGGGCTCGCGCTGAGTCTCGCGGCGCAGGTTGGTGATCTGGCCGAGTCGCTCTTGAAGCGCGAGGCTGGAGTCAAGAACAGCTCCGGACTCATTCCCGGACACGGGGGCGTCTTGGACCGGCTCGATAGCCTGCTGTTCGTATTGCCAACAGCCTATCTGTTGTTCGGCATCCCCGGGATGCTCTTGCCGGTTCCGAGATGACGCGTGGCGTCGCGATTCTCGGCTCGACGGGGTCGATCGGCACGAGCGCGCTGCGTGTCCTCGACCGCCAGCGCGCTCGCTTTCACGTCGCCGCGCTCACGTCTCGCGCCAACGCGACGTTGCTCGCCGAGCAGTCGCTGCGCTACCAGCCCTCGTTCGTAGGCTGCGTCGAACGAGATGGCTCCGCGTGCCTCATCGACGCGGCCACTCGCCCTGACGTGGACATTGTCCTGAACGCCGTCGTCGGCGCGGCCGGCCTCGATGCGACTCTCGCCGCGCTCCACGCTGGCAAACGTGTCGCGCTAGCGAATAAAGAAACGCTGGTGATGGCCGGCGACCTCGTCTCGAAAGCCGCGGCTGCAGGTCACGGCGAAATCGTACCAGTAGACAGCGAGCACTCCGCGATATTGCAGTGCATTGGCTCGAGAGCGCCGAACGAAGTGAGGCGCCTTGTCATCACCGCATCGGGCGGCCCGTTCAGAGGCTGGTCGAAAGAGCGCCTGGCCCAGGCGACCGTCGAAGACGCGCTCCAGCATCCCACGTGGAAAATGGGCCGGAAGATCACGGTCGATAGCGCGACGCTCGCCAACAAAGCGCTTGAGGTGATCGAGGCGCACTTTTTATTTGGGGTGCCTTACGACCAGATCGAAGTGGTCGTCCATCCCCAGAGTATCGTTCACTCATTCGTCGAATTCCGCGACGGCAGCGTCCTGGCACAGCTCGGCCTGCCGAGCATGGAGCTCCCGATCTTGTACGCTTTGACACACCCCGAACGCGTCGTTGATGACGGGGTACCACGCTTCAACCCGGTGGCAGCCTCACCGCTGACCTTCGAGCGCGTCCGCACCGACGACTTCCCGGCGCTCGCGCTCGGTATCGAGGCCGGCCGGCGCGGTGGCGCCGCCCCAGCGGTATTCAACGCGGCGAACGAGCAAGCGGTGGCGCTATTCTTAGAGGGACGGATGTCATTCGCGGGGATCCCCACGGCCATCAGCTCGGCACTCGACGCACTCGGCGCTCACCCGGGAACTGACCGGGAGGCGCTCCTCGCCGCCGACGCCGCCGCGCGGGGGCACGTGCTGAGCGCCGCCATAGGGGCAGCAGTATGAACCATTTCTGGGATGTCCTGCGGGATCACGTGCCGTGGCTCGCGCCGATCCTCGTGTTCGGCGTCGTGATCTTCGTGCACGAGCTCGGCCACTTCCTCGCCGCGAAGATCACGGGCGTCTATGCTCCGCGATTCTCCATCGGGTTCGGCGCCGCGCTGTGGCATCACCGGTGGGGCGAGACCGAGTATCGGCTCGCGGTGCTCCCCTTGGGCGGCTACGTCCGCATGGCCTCGCGCGACGATGAGTCCATGGCGATGATCGAGGGCGGCGGCGAGACCGGACCCGAAGTGCACGGGCCGGACTGGGACCCGAACGCGATGAAGCCCTTCGGTCCGAAGCCGGTGCCGGAGGATCGATGGTTCGAGTCGAAACCCCTCTGGGCGCGGCTCTTCATCATGCTCGCCGGCGTCACGATGAACCTCGTGCTCGCGTACGTCGTGTTGGCCGGCGTGTTCGCGCACTACGGGAAGCCGTCCGGTGTGCAGACGCCGATCGTCGACTCGGTCGTCACGAACATGCCGGCCGCCACCGCGGGGCTTATCGCCCACGACAGCATCGTGGCGGTCGGTGGTGTCCCCATCCACACGGCGCTCGAGGCCCAGGACCAGCTGCGCCCGGCGATCGGCAAAGCATTGACGATCGACGTTGTGCGCTCCGGGAAGCCCATGAGCTTCACGGTGACACCGGTCGCGGCGCAGGACACCAATGCCCAAACACACGCGGTCAGTACGATCGGCCGCGTCGGCGTGCTCTTTCGGCCCGAGCCAATGGTGCCGGTACCGCTGCCGCAAGCGGTCGCGCTGGCCGGCGAGAAGACGGTCGATCTGTTCGAGGCGATCGTCGAGTCGGTCGGCAAGCTCGTCACCGGTCAGGTGTCGATCAAGACCCTGAGCGGACCGGTCGGCATCGCGAAGTACTCGGTGCAAGCGGCGAGAAGCGGACTCGAGAATCTGCTGCTCTTGCTCGCCGTCATCTCGGTCAACCTCGCGGTCCTCAATCTCCTGCCGATTCCGATCCTCGACGGCGGTCAGATCGTCGTCAACGTCGTCGAATCGATACGCGGCACGCCGCTCACCCTGCGCACGCGGGAGTTGATCCTGCGGGCCGGGCTCCTCGCGATCGCATTCCTGTTCGTGGTGGTCATGTACAACGATCGATGCGTGTTCTTCTCTGCGCTCTGCTCCTGACCGCCCTTCCAGGGGCGGCCCGAGCGCAGATCGGCACCGCACGGTTCGACATCGATAGCGTTGGCGACTCGACGGTCACGTTCACCGTCGGCGCTGCACGCTGGGTGCGAGCCGGTCAGACGGGGCTCGCCGTCGAGCCGCGACGCCATGATGAGCTGATCGCGCGATTGCGGATCATTCATGTCGAGTCGGGCACCGCCACCGCCGTCATCACGGGACAGACAAGCCGGGTGACGGCCGGACAAGTCGCGTTGATCCGCAAGCCGGCCGCGCCGTTCTATACCGTCGGGATTTTCTGGGTCGGCGCGGCAGTCGGCGCCGCGATCATGTTTTTCGCTACTCGTTAGCTGCCACAGACTAGGCGCACGCGGACGTGCTGCGCCGGGCCCGCATCGTCCGTCACGCGCACCGTATCGCGATAGGTCGCACAGTATCGCGCACTCACGGCGAGCATGTACGCGCCGATCGGCAGCGTGATCGGCTTCTCGGCCGGCGTATGCCCACTCGCGATCTCGTCACCACCGATCGACCGGAATGCATACTCGGCCCCATTCGGCTGCGCATCGAGCACCAGCACACCGCACACGCGCGGCGCCAGATGCACATTGGTCATCCCCGTCGGCGCGAGCGTGACCGTTTGCGTCACGCGATGCGATGGACATTGTTCGTTGCCGCTGTCGGGTAACGCGGCGAGCACCTCGTAGCGTCCGGGTTTGAGGGTGTCCGTCCGCCAGTCGCCGGTTCCGACGACCGTTCCGCCGACACTGAGGCGCGCGTCGGCCGGCGCCATGATGTGCAGCACGGGCTTGACGGGCTCACGGACAAGAGCCGCTGGTGTCGCTTGCGATGTCGTCGCCGGTGTTCCCGCGGGTCTGCCGCCGCCGCCGGCAGTCGGTCGTGCAGGCGATGTCGTGGAGGGCGATGTCGCTGGCGCAGTCGCGGTAGGCGCAGGCGAAGCCGCGTGTGCTGCCGGGTGCTGATGCTTAAGCGTGTACGCCGAAACGAGACCGAGCACGATGGCGGCGGCAGCCGAGGCTTGCACGATGCGCCGCCGGCGCCGCTTGGCCTGCTCCCACGGCGGGACGATAGGCGTCGTGGGCCCGTCGATCGTTGGCGTCGGCATGGCCCGCATGGCGATCGTCTCGCCCTTTTCCGTGAGCAGAGCGCCGAGCGCCTGACACAGGGCCTCGCCGGTCTGATACCGGTCCCCGGGATCTTTCTCGAGGCACGTGAGGATGATCCGCTCCATCCCTTTCGACAGGGATGGATTGAGCGACCGCGGTTTCGCGGGCCGATCCTCGACGTGCTGCCGCGCGATCTCGTACCAGTCCTCGCCGGTGAACGGGAGCACCCCGGTCGCCGAGCGAAACAACGTGACGCCGAGCGAGTAGAGGTCAGCCCGTCCGTCGAGGGTCAGGCCTCGCGCCTGCTCGGGCGAGAAGTACTGCGGCGTGCCGACGACCATATTCGTCCCGGTCTGCTGGGCATAGTTCGAGACGGCCCGCGCGATGCCGAAATCGGCGACGATCGCGTTCCCGTGCTCATCGAACAGGATGTTGTCGGTCTTGATGTCGCGATGGATCACGCCCTCGCGGTGCGCGAAGCCCAGGGCGCTGGCAACGTCGATTCCGAGCCGGATCAGGACGGGCTCGGGCAGCGTCGGGATGACCTCCAGCCGGTCCGGCAGGCCCTGCGGCAGGAAGTCCATCGCAAAGTAGACCGCGTCCTGGTCTTTGCCGACCGCGAATATCTTGATGATATTCGGGTGCCGGAGCCGCGCGGCCGTCGAAGCTTCCCGGCGGAACCGGCTCTCGAACTTCTCGTCGCCGGCGTACTGGGGCTTGAGGACCTTGAGCGCGACCGGGATCTCGAGCTCGGGATCGAATGCCTTGTAGACCCAGGCGAACCCGCCTGAGCCGACGACGGCATCTATCCTGAACTTGCCGAGGGTTCGGCCGAGATAGCGTTCAGGCAACGCAGTACGCCTTTACAGGAGTCCCGTATCCCAGTAAACTTCTGGGCTTACTAGAGATAGCGCTCAAGATGGGTAAGGCGCGGAGTATAATATCAAACATGGCATTCCAAAAAGCACCGACGATCGCGAAGTACCACAGCCACGAGACCGATACGGGTTCGACGCGTGTTCAGGTCGCCCTGCTGACTGATCGCATAAATTACCTGACCGACCACTTCCGCGTGCACGCCAAGGACCATCACAGCCGCCGCGGACTCCTCAAGATGGTCGGCCGTCGCCGCCGTCTGTTGAACTACCTCAAGCGCACGGATCTCGAAGGCTACCGGACACTGATCGAGACTCTTGGGCTTCGCTACTAGGACGCTTTGCTACTGTTTCCCTTTTTCGCGCGGGCGCGACGGCAACTTGTGTCGCCCGCGCTTTTCGCGTTTTTCCCTAAATAACCGATGCAACGTATAGAGAAGACCTTCGCTGGTCGCCGGCTGGTCATTGAGACCGGCCGCATGGCCAAACAGGCCGCAGGCTCGGCCGTCGTAACGTTTGGCGAGACGATGGTGCTAGCGGCGGTCACCGTGAGCGACTCGCAGAGTTCACTCCCATTCTTTCCCCTCACGGTCGAGTACAAGGAAAGAACCTACGCCGCGGGCAAGATCCCTGGCGGCTTCATCAAGCGGGAAGGACGCCCGCAGGACGCCGAGATCCTCTCGGCCCGCATTATCGATCGCTCGATCCGTCCACTGTTCCCTGAGGGCTTCAAGAACGAAGTCCAGGTGTTCGTCTACGTCATCTCCGCTGACCAGGAGAATGACGCAGATGTCCTCGCCCTCCTCGCGACCTCCTTCGCGATGAACGCCTCGAAGATCCCGTTCCTGGGCCCGATTGCGGCTGTCCGCGTCGGTCGCGTGCAGGAGCGCTGGGTCTTGAACCCGACGTTCCAGCAGCTCGCCGGATACAGCGACATGGACATCGTCGTCGCCGGGTCGAAGGACTCGATCGTGATGGTCGAGGGCGGCGCGCTCGAGGTCTCCGAGACCGACTGTGTCGACGCCCTGGCGATCGCGCATGGCGGCATCAAAGAGCTGGTCAAGTTCCAGGAAGAACTGCTCGCCAAGCTCCCGCCGGTCGAGAAGATGGCGTGGACGAAGGCCGAGCGGTCGGAGCTGCTGCAAGCCCGCGTCAAGGAGCTCGCCGCTGGCCGCATCGTCAACGCCCTCAACCAGCCCGACAAGCATGCGCGAGTCGAGGCCGTCGAGATCGTGAAGAAAGAGGTCATCGATGCCCTGATCTCGGAATTCCCCGAGAACGGTCGTGACATCTCGGAGCTCGTCGGAGATGAAGAGTATCACGCCCTCCGAGCCCAAGTCCTCGACACAAAGCATCGCGTAGATGGTCGTGGCCTCACCGATGTTCGCCCGATCACTTGCGATGTCGGGCTCCTCCCGCGCGCACACGGCTCGGCCTTGTTTACCAGAGGTCAGACACAAGCCTTGGTCGCGGTGACGCTCGGCACGGCCAACGACGTGCAGCGGCTCGACACGATCGACGAAGCAGGCGAGTCGACAAAGTCGTTCATGCTGCACTACAACTTCCCGCCGTTCTCCACTGGCGAAGTACGACCGGTGCGTGGAACGAGTCGCCGCGAAATCGGCCATGGCAACTTGGCCGAGCGCGCGCTCCAAGGCGTGTTGCCGGCATTCGAGAGCTTCCCGTATACGATCCGCATCGTATCCGATGTCCTGGAGTCCAACGGCTCGTCGTCCATGGCGTCGGTCTGCGGTGGATCGCTGGCGCTGTTCGACGCGGGCGTGCCGATCACGGCCCCGGTCGCCGGTGTCGCGATGGGCCTCATAAAAGAAGGCGATCGTTACGCGGTACTCACCGATATCCTCGGCACCGAGGACCACCTCGGCGACATGGACTTCAAAGTCGCGGGGACCGACCAGGGTATCACGTCGATCCAGATGGACATCAAGATCCAGGGCCTCAGCCTGGACATCATGCGGGAAGCGCTGTCTCAGGCGTTGGTTGGACGGTTGCACATTCTCGGTGAGATGGCCAAGGCGCTCCCCGAACCGCGCGGCGACTTGTCGCGCTACGCTCCGCGTATCGTCACGATGACCATCAGCCCCGAGAAGATCGGCGATCTCATCGGCCCGAAGGGCAAGACGATCCGTGGGATCCAGGACGAAACCGGCGCCGAGCTCACGGTCGACGACTCGGGCTTGGTCACGATTGCCGCAGTCGGCGGCGACGCCATGCAGCGCGCGCGCCAGATGGTGCAAGCGCTGACGGCCGAGCCGGTGGTCGGCGAGGTGTACGAGGGCACAGTAAAGAGTACGACCGCGTTCGGCGCATTCGTCGAGATCATGCCCGGCACCGAGGCCCTGCTGCACATCTCCGAGATGCGTTGGGGCCGCACCGACAAGACCGAAGATGTCGTCAAGAAGGGCGACCGCGTGAAGGTCAAGCTGATCGACCGCGATGAGCGCGGGCGCCTTCGTCTCTCGATGCGCGCGCTGCAACCAAAGCCCGAAGGCCAATCATCCTCGGAAGAGTCGGGTGGCGGCTCCGGCGGTGACGAGCTCGTCGCCGAGGGCGCTGGGACCTCGGGTGGAGGCGGTGAGCAGCGCGAGCGGCGTCCGCGGCGTGGTGGTGGTGGTGGCCGTGGCGGTCGCGGCGGCCCGTCGCGGGGATGACCTCGTTCGTCGAAGACGGCCTGAGATCGACTACTCTCGATAACGGCCTCACGGTTCTGTCAGAGCGCATGCCGGGCGTCCGGTCCATCGCGATCGGCGCCTGGATCCGCGCGGCATCGATCCACGAGACGACCGCCATTATGGGCGTGTCCCATCTCTTGGAGCACATGGTGTTCAAGGGGACGCCAACCCGCGATGCGCGGGAGATCGCGCTCTCGCTGGAGCGCCTCGGCGGCTCCCTCGACGCGTATACCTCCCGCGAGCACACGTCGTACCAAGCCCGTGTGCTGGACGAGCACGTGAGCGTCGCGGCCGACGTGCTTGGCGACATCGTCTATCGCCCGACGTTGCGTACCTCCGACCTCGCGTTGGAGCGTAAAGTGGTGCTCGAAGAGATCGGGATGGTCGACGATACGCCGGACGATCTCGTCTTCGAGCTCCACAATGCCGCGCTCTGGGGCTCGCATCCGCTCGGCTACTCGATCCTCGGCACCCGCGACACGGTCGGCTCGCTCGGCGTGCATGAGCTACGCGCGTTGCATGACCGTGCGTATCATCCGGCCCAAACGGTCGTTGCCGCGGCAGGAAACATAGACCATGATCGCCTGCTATCCCTCCTGCACGACACGGGATGGTCTCAACTGCCAGCCGGCCCATCGACGCGCTTGACGGCGCCGCCGCCGAAGGCGGCGCAGCCGTGTGTAACTCATGTCGAGCGCGACACGACCCAGACGCATATCGTCTTCGGCTCACCGACGGTCGCGCATGGCGACCCGAGACGATATGCGTTCGCGATTGCGTCGAGTGTCCTGGGCGGTGGCATGAGCTCGAGACTGTTCCAGCGTATACGGGAAGAGCTGGGACTCGCGTATGCCATCTTTACGTTCTCGTCGCTCCACGCCGACGTCGGCAGCCATGGTGTCTACGTGGGCACCGCGCCGGAGACGGCCGTGCAGGCAACTGATGCCATTCGTGAGGAGCTTGGCAAGATCGCAAGCGAAGGCCTCACCGCGGACGAGCTGACCGCCGGGAAGAACCAACTCAAGGGACAGGTCACGCTGTCGTTGGAGAGCGTGACGACCCGCATGTATCGCGCCGCCAGCGTCGAGCTGTACGGCGAACCCTATCGCGGGCTCGATGAAGAGCTCGCGGCCATCGAGCGCGTCGATCACGATGACGTGCGTGCCGTCTGCCGGGAATTCTTCGCGCCGGAACGTCAGACGGTCCTGAGCCTCGGTCCGGCCTAACTCTCACGACTTGCCATGAACATCGGCGTACCGAAAGAAATCAAGACGAACGAGAATCGCATCGCGCTCGTGCCCGCGGGGGCCGAGGCGTTGGTCGCGGCGGGACATACGGTGTGGGTCGAGCGCGGGGCGGGCGAGGGCAGTGGCTTCCCCGATGAGCTCTACACGAGCGTCGGCGCGAAGATCGCTCCCGATGCCGGATCGGTCTGGCGCAGCGGCGATTTGATCCTCAAGGTGAAAGAGCCGATCGCGCCCGAATGGCCCCAGATCCGCAAAGGCCAGACGCTCTTCACGTATTTCCATTTCGCGGCCGACGAGCAGCTGACACGAGCGCTGATGCAAACGGGCGCGACCTGCATAGCGTACGAAACGGTGGAACTGCCGTCTCGTGAGCTTCCGCTCCTGACGCCGATGTCCGAAGTCGCCGGACGGATGGCGGTGCAAGAGGGCGCGAAGTACCTGGAAAAGCTCTATGGTGGTCGTGGGGTGCTACTGGGAGGCGTCCCCGGTGTCGCGCCGGCCAAGGTAGTCATTCTCGGCGGCGGCATCGTCGGCATCAATTCCGCGAAGATGGCGGCTGGCTTCGGCGCACAAGTGATCGTGCTCGACATCTCTTTGGAGCGCCTGCGCTATCTGTCCGACGTAATGCCGGCCAACGTGACACTGATCCACTCCAACCGCCACAATATCCTCGAGCACATCTCGAGCGCCGATCTGGTTGTCGGCGCGGTCCTCGTGAC